>CALWWT010000078.1 GCA_944385325.1 uncultured Clostridia bacterium
AGGTCCAGGGGCGCAGCCCCTGGGCGCGCTCCGCGCGCAACCTCACTAAAAAACGTAGCCATTGCCCATGCGAAGCATGGCAATGGCGGATGAAGAATATGCACGTTGGATTTTATCGACAGACTGACCGTGCGGTTTTGTTTGAAACCGCACGGTTTGACATCTGAAATTTTGTTCCGAATCAGTTCAGAGCAGAAGCATCAAACAGAGAAGAGATCATCTTGTCAGCAAAATCCTGAGCTTTCTTCTCATCTGCATCGGTAACTCTCTTTGCACCGAACAGACCTTTGGAGACTGCAATGCCGCAGGTACCTGCAACGTTGACGCCATTCTTCTTGAAGATGCCTTCCAGCTCACCAGCGCCGGCAGTGCCATCTTTGGA
Organism: uncultured Clostridia bacterium; assembly: GCA_944385325.1. Classification (GTDB taxonomy): domain Bacteria; phylum Bacillota; class Clostridia; order Oscillospirales; family Ruminococcaceae; genus Faecivivens. Next base: position 383 of record CALWWT010000078.1, read on the forward strand.
GAGAATAATCATCGCAACATTGCTTGCTCTTGCGGTGGAAAGATCCTGGCAGAATTTGACCAGCTTTGCATCGATCTTGCCGTAGTTTTCAAAACAGAGCAAAACCAAGATCTCGCTCTCACAGGGATATGCAGGAGGAACCTTGTCTCCCTTTACCTTGTAAGCACGGGCAATTCTCTGGCCGATGATTTCAGGATTTTCCAGTTTGCCTTCTTTTTTCTGAGTGAACAGAACCTTCATTTTCATAAGTCATACTACCCCTTTGAAGATTTTAGAGACAGCCTGTCATCCAAGCTGCTCTACATTTGCTGCATATAAATATAGTGTACCATGAATTTACAGGAATGTCAAAATAATTCTGTAAACATTCCATGAATTTAGGCAAACCATATTAAAACTTATCATGTATTTTATGCACAATGATGTCAAAATCGTCAACAAAATGCATGTTGCAATACAAAGTTCCCTGCATTTTTAAAATTCAGACTTATTTTTCCATCATCCGCGCCGTTTTCAGGACCGCAATCTGCGTTTTGGCGTCACGGATGCTTCCGTCCATGACCTCTTTGACCAGCTGTTCAAGCGGTACCCGACAGACATTCAAAAACTCGCCTTCATCCAAATGCTGCTCGCCAAAAGTCAGACCGGTTGCCAGATAAATGCGGATGATCTCGGTATCATAGGCAGGTGTCGGGTAGATGTTGCCCAGAAATACCCAATTCTCCGCTTTGGCACCAACCTCTTCACTCAGTTCCCGTTTGCCGCATTCCAGCGGGTCCTCTCCATACTCCATCTTTCCCGCAGGGATCTCGGTCAGTACCTCATGCTGCGGATATCTGAACTGTCTGACCACCAGCACCGTTCCATCCTCCATCAGCGGCAAAACGCCCACTCCGCCCGGATGAAGGATAACCTCACGCGTCGCGCCGCTGCCATCCGGCAGCCGGACGGTATCCCGCACGAGGTGGACCACTCGTCCTTCAAAGATCTCCTCACCGGAAACTTTTTCTTCACGCAATTCCAGTTCCGTCATGTCTCTTTCCAACCTTTCATTTGCTTTTCTTTTTGCTGAATACCACCATTTTACTGGCAATGTAATTAAAGACGACCACTACGACATTGGACATCAGTTTGATCACCAGGTCATTGAAGCCCACAAGGTCGACAAATACCCACATGATCGCTACATCCAAAAGCCCCGACATGATTCTCGCCGCAAAAAATCCGCCGGCTTCTTTGAGCGCGTCCCTTCCGGATGAATGGGAACAGAATACATATCTCCGGTTGGTCAGATAGGCAAACAGCACCGATAAAATCCACGCGGTCACTGTCGGCACCGTCGTAAGGGTAAAAAACGGCGCCAGCACCAGATAGATCACATAGTTGACCACCGTTGTCAGCACGCCGAAGAAAAGATAATTGACCAGTTCCCGATAACGCTGATACAGCAGTTTGATTCTTTCCATATTCAGGCATTTACTCCTTTCGGCGCACCGCCTGGTGCACCCACTATTCCAACATGATTGACTTTATGGTAGCATACCCCACTGTCAATTGCAACCCTGGATTTGTAAAATTACACATTCCCTGCACATTTCCGCTTTTGGCAGCATAAACTGACGGTGACTTTATCCTGAAAGGAGACTGTTTATGCCAAACCAGCCTGACCCGACAAACCTCTATCCCCTTCACGAACTGATACGCGCTCCTTTTTACCGTGAGCAGGCTGTCCAGTATGCCAACTACTGGGCTTATCGCCGAAATCCCAACTATTATTCCTTTGACCAGCTGGGCGGTGACTGTACCAACTTTGTCTCCCAGGCTATTTATTACGCGGCAGGCGTCATGAATTATACCCCGACTTACGGCTGGTATTACATCTCACTGAATAACCGCGCTCCCGCATGGACCGGCGTGCCCTATTTCTGGGACTTTTTTACCACCAACAAAGGTCCCGGACCCTATGGACATGAAGTCAGCCTTTCACAGGTCAGACCGGGCGATGTCATCCAGATGGCGATCAAAGACCCGAATACCTTCGGACATACCGTTATAGTCACCGACATCTTATCTGAAAACCCGGATGCCGACAGCATCATGATCGCCGCGCATGACCGTGATTCAGCCTTCCGTCCGATCTCTTCCTACTCCTACTACATGATCCGGGCGCTGCATATCGATGGTGTACGCTACCTGTCGGCAGGAACAGACCTGCGTTCCGGAGAAAATAATCAAAATCCGTCTTCACCGGCGCCTGACGCGTCCTCTGAGCCGTCCGCGCCTGTCTCCGGTGAAACTACTGCACCTTCTCAGCAGCAGCCCTCTGAGCCGGATTCAGAAGCCTATCAGGAACCGCCTGCCGTTGGATAACCAATCCTGCAAATATCAAAAGCCGCAGCCCATGACCAGGCCGCGGCTTTTTGTTGCAAATATCAGTCAGTTGTCTTGTTTTCTTCTGCGGACGCGGTGGACATCTCGGAAAGAGAGACGTTTTCCGAAACAGTGCTGTTTTCAGCAGCGGCAGTGCTCTTTACATCCACTTCCGACGTATCCGAAATCAGCTCACCTTTCATCAGCTTAACAAAGGTTTCTCCACCGATCTTCTCGTTATGAATCAGGTACTGTGCAATCATATGCAGCTGATCGATATGCTCCGACAGGATGGTACGGGCGGAAGCATATGCATTTCCGATGATCCGGCGGATTTCTCCGTCAATTTCAGCAGCGACTTCTTCCGAATAGTTGCGGGTGGTCCCAAGGTCACGCCCAAGGAAGATCTCACCGTCATCCTGTCCGTAGACGATGGGCCCCAGCTTCTCGCTGAAACCGTAACGGGTGACCATCGAACGGGCAAGCTTTGTCGCACGCTCAATATCATTTGAAGCACCGGTCGAAATATCATCCAGGATCAGCGACTCGGCAACACGCCCACCCAGAAGGGTGACAATGTTTTCTTCCATCTCTTTTTTGCCCATATAGCTCTTATCATGCTCCGGCAGCGACATGGTATAACCGCCTGCCGCACCGCGCGGGATGATCGAGATCTCATGGACAGGGTCCTGTGTGGGCGAATAATAGGTGGTGATGGCGTGACCGGCTTCATGATAAGCGGTCAGGCGTTTTTCCTTCTCGGTAATGACCTTGGAGCGCTTCTCAGGACCTGCTACGACCTTGACCGTTGCTTCCTCGATATCCTGGAGGGTAAGAGCCTTATGCCCCTTTCTGGCAGCCAGCAGCGCTGCTTCATTCATCAGGTTCTCAAGGTCTGCGCCGGTAAAACCGGCAGTGGATTTTGCGATAACCGACAGATCAACGTCAAATCCCAGCGGCTTGTTGCGGGAATGGACCTTCAGGATCTCCTCACGGCCTTTGACGTCAGGGTAATTGACCACGATCTGGCGGTCAAAACGTCCCGGTCGGAGCAGCGCCGGGTCAAGGATATCTCGGCGGTTGGTCGCGGCAATGACGATAATCCCCTCATTGTTGCTAAAGCCGTCCATCTCAACCAGCAGCTGGTTCAAAGTCTGTTCCCGTTCATCATGACCGCCGCCCAAACCGGCACCTCTGTGGCGTCCGACTGCGTCGATCTCGTCGATGAAAATAATCGCGGGCGCATTCTTCTTTGCCTGGTCGAACAGGTCGCGGACACGCGACGCACCGACACCGACAAACATCTCGACAAAGTCCGAACCGGAAATTGAGAAGAAAGGTACTCCCGCTTCGCCTGCAACCGAACGTGCAAGCAAGGTTTTACCGGTACCGGGAGGTCCCATCAGCAGTACGCCTTTGGGAATACGGGCGCCGAGTTCATTGAATTTTTTGGGATGCTTGAGGAAGTCGACGATCTCTTTGAGTTCTTCTTTTTCCTCATCCGCGCCGGCTACATCGGCAAAGGTCGTTTTCCGGGCATTTTTGCCGTCCGTTTTGATCAGATTTGCCTTGCCAAACTGGTTCATCTTTCCGCCGCCGCTGGTCTGCTTGAACATGAAGTACCACAAGGCACCCATCGCGACAATCATCAAGAGGTACGGAACCAGGCTCCACAGCCAGCTGTTGTCACTGGCCTGAATCCAGTTGAATTCCATCCGCGCATCAGGATGTTCCTCGTTATACTGCTGAACATACGGTTCAATCGAGTCGAGAAAATAAGAAGGCGATGCGACCCGGTAGACAATATCGCTCGAGCCATCCGCCATTTTAAGCCTTACTTCACTGGAACCCAAATCAAGTTCATAAGAGGATACCTTCTGATCCTCGAACATATAAATGATTTCCGAATAGTTATACTGTTTGGCTTCCGGCGTAATCAGACGCATCAGGTAAGAAGAAGAAACCAGCAGGAAAATAACCACCGCAATCAGAACAATAATGGATGTCCCGCGTTTTTTCGACAATCAAACCACTCCTTTCTCCATGGCTTTTCGCCGTTTATGATTCATAAACTTCCGGTTTCAGCACGCCGATATAGGGAAGGTTACGGTACTTCTGGTCATAATCCAGACCGTATCCAACGACAAACTTATCCGGAATATCAAAGCAGGTGTAATCCGCGCTCAGCGGTACAGCCCGTCTTTCAGGTTTATCCAGCAGACAGGCGATCCGAATGGAAGCGGTCCCTCTGTCTGACAGCATCTTGGTAATATAGTGCAGCGTCTTGCCCGAATCGAGGATATCTTCCACGATCAGCAGATCTACCCCATGCAGGTCGATGTCAAGATCCTTGTTGATCTTGACAACACCGCTGGAAGTCGTACCGCTTCCATAGCTGGAAACACTCATAAAATCGATCTTCAGCGGGAGATCGATCGCCCGCATCAGATCCGCCATAAATGCAACCGAACCCTTGAGGACACTGACCAGCATCAGGTTTTTGCCCTCATAATCATGGGTAATCTTTTCGCCAATCTCCCTGACTTTTTTCTGGATATCTTCTTCTGTCAGCAAAACCTTTTCGATATCATCGATCATCCTGCGGCTCATATTCTGACTTCATCCTTTCTGTTGCGGCAGCTTTATCCCGAAACGCGGCAAGCACTCTTTTGGTTTCCGGTCCCGGTACAGACGCCTGATCCGTTCCGAATCCTTCTACCCAGACAACCCTGGTCCCCTGTGCCAGCACGAGCCGTAATTCCCGTTCCTTACGGGAAAGATGCGCCTGCTGGAACAGCTTTTTGAGCGTTTTTTGACCGCTCCGTCCGGACAGACGGATGCTGTCTCCGGGACCTCTCGCGCGCAACTGTGCATTATCCATTATTGTATCATAATCTACCGCAAAATATAATAAATTTTTATAAACTTTCCGGTTTTCGTGATAATCATCAGACGAAATTACAGCTAACCTGAGGGTCTTTTCCCATCTGGCAATCAACTTTCCGCTGTCATCCCATTCTTCAAATGGGATAACAACCGTTCCTGTTCCGCTCTCCGGCAATGGAACCGTGCCGACCACATACCGGCTGGTATCCTCTGCCGACAAGATCCCGCCGCGCACCATCATGCAGACCTTACCGGCAGTATAACCGCCGCTTTGCCCGTCGATCACCGCTATCAGCGACTGGATCGCCGCAGTGTCCACCTGTGCGCCGGCTGTGCGCAGGATCTCGGCTGCCGCGCGGCTTTTGACCGATCCGGGCGCTTCATGCAGCACCGATACTTTCCATCCGTTTTCGCATCCCGCTGACGCCTCCGCAAGCAGCCGGTCTCGCTGGGAATTCAGATAATCCCGGTCCTGCCGCAGGCTGTCACACATCCGAAGATAGGCAGCTTCAAACGACGGGTTAAGTTTTTTCAGCTGCGGGATGACCTGCAATCGCAGGAAATTTCTTGTATACCGGTCGCTCAAGTTAGTGGAATCGGTCGCAAACGGCAGCTGGTAAAAGGCACAGTACCCTTCTACTTCCTCCCGGCTGATGCGCAGCATCGGGCGGATAAGCGGTACATCCTCCAGCATACGTCTGTCCGGAATGCCGCACAGACCATCCAGTGCACATCCGCGCAGCAGATGCAAAAAAGCGGTTTCCAGATCATCCGAAAGGGTGTGCGCCGTGACAATCACCGGTTCCATTCCCATTCGGCGTATCTCGGCTGCCTGCTCCAGAAAAAAGCGGTACCGCTGCTCCCGTCCGCACATTTCTTCCGACTGATGCGTCTGCTCCGCAATTGCGCCGATATCCGCCTTCCGGCTGACAAACGGTACGCCCAGCCGGTCACAAAAGTTTTTTGCCGACTGCTCATCCCGGTCACTTTCGTCACCCCTTAAACAGTGGTTGAGGTGTACCGCTCTCAGCTGACACTCCATCTTTTCCCGGTTGGACGCAAGAAAATGTACGAGGCTGGTCGAATCGGCTCCGCCGGAAAAACCAATAATCAGACATTTCCCGGGAAGACCTTCCAGCATAAACTTCTTTTCAAACGCTTTTGTATGCAGCTCCTCTGTCTGAGCATTCTGCATGACGATTCCTCCATACCCTGCCGGTTAAAACGGCGGAGCCTCTCTGCCCATCTCCAGATTGGAGAAGCGTGTATATTCTCCCTGCCAGCCGATTGGAACATCGCCGGTAGAGCCGTGACGGTTTTTCGCAACAATACAGATTGCGGTGTTGCGGACATTATCATCCGCACCTTCCCTTTCCTCCGCATCAGCATAATATTCTTCCCGGAACAGGAACAGTACGCTGTCGGCATCCTGTTCGATGGAACCCGATTCCCTCAGGTCGGAAAGCATCGGACGGTGCCCCTGACGCTGTTCGGCAGCGCGCGACAGCTGGGAAAGGCAGATGACCGGAACATTGAGTTCCTTTGCCATAATTTTCAGGCTTCGGGTCATCTGGGAGATTTCCTGTACACGGTTTTCAATCCTGGACGAGCTGGTCATCAGCTGGAGGTAGTCGATAATGATCAGCCCGAGATTTTTCAGCCGGCGGACCTTTGCCTTCATCTGTGGGACCGAAATGCCGGCGGTATCGTCCAGATAGATATGGGTAGCAGTCAGCCGCTGGGCAGATGTTGCAAGATTATGCCACTCTTCTTTTTCCAGCCGCCCGGTACGCATCTTATCCGACGGGATCAGTGCATCAGAGCACAGCATACGGGAAACCAGCTGTGCGTTGTTCATTTCCAGTGAAAAAATCGCGATATCCAGCTCAGGGTATCTGATTCCGACATTGGCAGCGATATTCAGCGCAAAAGCCGTCTTCCCCATACCGGGACGCGCCGCCAGCAGAATCAGGTCGGAACGGTTGAGCCCCGACAGGATCAGATCCAGCTGATGGAATCCCGACGCAAGACCGGTAATCCGGGTGTCTTCCCGTTGATTGAGCTGATAAATATTATCATAGACACCGATAATAACATCACCAATCGGTCGAAGTTCCGAACTCTGGCGCCCCTGACGGATATCATAGATTTTCTGTTCTGCCGAGTCGAGCAGTTCAGAAGCGCTCCCGTCTCCTTCCCGTACCGAAGAAGCAATATCGGTAGCCGCTGTCAGCAGACTGCGCATATAATACTTTTCCAGTACGATGTCACAATATCTTGTAAGGTTTGCAGTCGTCGGGACCTGATTCATCAGGTGCAGCAGATAGGACTGCGCTGATGCGTCACTGTCAAAGATTTCTTCGTTTCTGGCCTCTTCCAGCAGTGTGACATAGTCGATCGGCTTGGACTCGCTGAACATCCGGATCATCAGACTGTACAGCCGCCGGTGCTTTTCGGTATAAAAGACCTGCGGAGAAGAAATTTTTTCCATGATGGTGGAAAGCAGCTCCGGGTCGATCAGCACACTTCCCAGAACCGACTGCTCGGCTTCCAGGCTGTATGGAAGTCCCTGGCTGTAGGCTTCCGCTATTACCTGTTCGGTTTTTTCCGCCATTTGTGTTCCTTTCTTTCCTCAAATGATATTTTGACAAGATATACAGTTGCAGCGCGGAATCCCCTTTTTTCGGAATCCCGCGCCTGCCAAAACTTATATTCTGTTATGCTTCTTTGACCATAACCTTCATTTTGGCAACAACGCCGGTATGCAGCTTAAGGTCAAACTCAAAAGTGCCGAATGCCTTGATCTCAGCAGAAAGCCCGATCTTGCGCTTGTCTACGTCGATCTTGTACTGGGAAGCGACAGCTGCCGCAATTTCCTTTGCGGTGACCGAACCAAACAGCTTGCCTTCCTTGCCGGCACGCGCCGTAACGGTGACAACCTTGCCGGTCAGCTCCGCACAGGCAGCCTTTGCGTTTTCCAGTTCGACCTGAGCGTGATGTGCCTTTGCTTCGTCCTGGATCTTCTTGTTATTGATAGCGCCCGCGGTCGCTTCCATCGCCAGCTTTTTGGGAATTAGGAAGTTTCTGGCATATCCGTCTGCCGCATTGATCAGGTCGCCCTTTTTACCGGAGCCTTTGACATCCTGCAACAAAATAACTTTCATCGTAAAATACCTCTCTTTCAATCAAACCTGCCGTTTAAGTATGGGTCGTATAATAGTCATCGATACTTTCAAACAGCAGCTGCTTTACTTTTTCCATTTCCACCCCGCGCAGCTGGGTCGCAGCCATCGTCTGGTGACCGCCGCCGCCCATCTTTTCCATGATCAGCTGTACATTGATCAATCCCATGCTGCGGGCAGAAATATTGATCACTCCGCTTGTTTCATACAAGACAAAGGAAGCATCCACTTCATCGATACTCAGCAGCTCGTCTGCCGCCTGCGGTGCGACTACCCGCATATCGTCGGAAGAAAAATCGCTCTGTGCAACCGCACACTTGCGGTAAATCTGGGCATTGGATACAATACGCGATTTCCGCTGGTAAGAGTCCATCGTATTGGAAAACATCTTGCGCACAACCACCGTATCGGCGCCAATCCTGCGCAGATAAGCAGCCGCTTCAAAGGTTCTCACACCGGTGCGCATCGCAAAGCTTCTGGTATCCAGCATGATACCTGCCAGCAGCGCCTGTGCGACGACCGAGGTAATCGTGCAGTCCTCGCCCATATACTGGATCAGTTCGGTCACCATTTCAGACGCGGACGAAGCATACGGCTCGTGATAAAAAATCACCGCGTTTTCAATATGGTTGACCATCTTACGGTGATGGTCAATGACAACCACCGTCTTGCAGCGCTCGTATACCTGCTGAGATTCGACCAGATTCCGGGTATGGGTATCACAGACAATCAGCAGCGTATGCGGCGTAATCGAAAAGAGCGCTTCATCCGGGTCGATAAACAGATCATGGTTACCATCCGACTTGACCATCTCAATCAGCGTCTTGGACAGGTTCTTTTCCCGGTCAATGACGATATACGCCTTTTTGCCGGAAGCCCGGATGGCAGTTGCCATACCCGCCGATGCCCCCACACAGTCGAGATCACCGAACTTGTGACCCATGACCAGCACCTTATCGGCATTTTCAATCAGCTCAGACAGGGCATTTGCCACCATACGGGATTTGACCTTTGTCCGCTTTTCAACACCTTTGGAGACACCGCCGTAAAATTCGTAAAGAGTCCCGGTTTTGATTGCCGCCTGGTCGCCGCCGCGTCCCAGCGCCATATCAAGCGCCTGACGTGCGGAAGCCTCACTTTCGGCAAGTGTTTTTTCACCGCGTCCGATACCGATCGACAGAGTGACCGAAAGTCCTCCTGATTCAATCTTGCGGATATCGTCCAGCAGTGAAAACCGGCTCTGGATGATCTTTTCCAGATGCTGCTCCTCCACCACCATCAAAAACTGTTCGCCATCATACCGTTTGATAAACGAATTGGTCATCCGGCTGCTGAAATCTTCCAGCAGGCTGTCAACTGCACTCAGGATACGGGATTTTTCACTTTCCTTCGCCTTTTGTATCAGTTCGTTGTAATTATCCAGCACAATCAGCATGACCGACGGACGGGTCTGGCGATAAAGCGCCGCATCCCGCTCCATCTCGGTGATATCGATAAAATACAGCAGATAAAAATCTTCCAGATGATTCTTTCCATTATCTGCATGAGCATCCTCAGCGTTCATCGGAACCGTCAAATCACCCGGGTGCATTCCTCTTACGCGATAGGAACGCTCCCCAATCTGTACCGACTCATCCTTCTGGCAGAACTCCTCCAGCTGGGTGCCGGTCAGCTGATCGATATATTCACCAATCAGTTCCTTTTTGACCAGAACTTCCTGCTGAAAAGATTCACTGTACCATAAAATTTCCCTGGACGCACTGACAGCTATGCAGGGTATCGGAAAATGCTCGATCAGTTCCTGCTGCGCAGGATCCAGCTGAGAGGCAATGCCTGTCAGCAATCCGCGCAGACGACGGTTGAGCCCTCTGAGCCGCACCAGAATATACACACCGTAAGCAAGTGCACACGGTATCAGGATATATGCCGCGGCCGGCTGTATAAACCAGGTAACCGCTGCCAGTATCAGACAGATTACCGCCAGTATGACCATATGACCACGAATGTTCCATACTCTTGGACGCTTCAACGCATGTCCCTCCCCTCACACCGGCAACAAGCCAGTTATTATACTTTTGGTAAAGAATAAATAATATAAAACAAATAGTAATACACCAGGTAGTAAGACTACCTCAGCTTAACAGAATAATTTTATCGCAAACCCCAGCGTTTGTCAATGATTTCCCCATCCCGCACAGAAAAAGCCTGCCCATCAGGGCAGGCTTACAGGCTGTCGATAAAGTCCAATCGCTCGTTCTCTTTTTCCGCCGTTGGCGCTTGCC
>CALWWT010000079.1 GCA_944385325.1 uncultured Clostridia bacterium
TCAAAAGTATTAAACTCCACTCGTAACTCCCTCTTCCATTAAAAATCCAGATCGTCGTTATCGCCGTAAGAGTCAGCAAACTCGGAACCAAATTCCGGCTCGATATCATCCAGCATATCCTCGGCAGAGCCAGTGGTGTAGCCGTCCATTTCGCCGTCCTCCTGAACCGAGAAGGCATCGGGGTCACTGTAGCGGTCGTCTTCCTCAGCAGAGCGGAAGGAGACGTCCTCTTCATCCTCAAAGCTCTGTTTGAGGTCGATTTCTTCGCCGGCTTTATCCAGCACCTTGATATCCAGACCCAGCGACTGCAGTTCCTTGACCAAAACCTTGAAGGATTCCGGTACGCCGGACTGCGGGATATTGTGTCCCTTGACGATCGCTTCGTAGGTCTTGACACGTCCGACGACGTCGTCCGACTTGACCGTCAGAATTTCCTGCAGGGTATAAGCAGCGCCGTAAGCTTCCAGTGCCCAGACCTCCATCTCACCGAAACGCTGACCGCCAAACTGAGCTTTACCACCCAGAGGCTGCTGCGTAACCAGCGAGTAAGGACCGGTAGAACGGGCATGAATCTTATCGTCGACCAGATGGTGCAGCTTGAGGTAGTACATGATACCGACGGTAACGCGGTTATCGAATTTCTCACCGGTTCTTCCATCATACAGGACCATCTTACCGTCTTCCGGGATACCGGCTTCACGCTGCATTGCACGGATATCTTCCTCGTGTGCGCCGTCGAATACAGGCGTCATGACCTTCCAGCCAAGTGCTCTTGCAGCATAGCCGAGGTTGACTTCCAGAACCTGCCCGATGTTCATTCGAGAAGGAACGCCCAGCGGGTTCAGAACGATATCCAGAGGAGTACCATCTTCCAGGAAGGGCATATCTTCCTGCGGCAGAATGCGGGAAACGACACCCTTATTACCATGGCGGCCTGCCATCTTGTCACCGACCGAGAGTTTTCTTCTCTGGGCAACGTAGCAGCGAACCACCATATTGACGCCGGCAGTCAGCTCATCACTGTTTTCACGGGTGAAGACCTTGACGTCAACGATTGTACCATAAGCGCCATGCGGCAGACGCAGCGAGGTATCTCTGACCTCTCTGGCCTTTTCGCCGAAGATGGCGCGGAGCAGTCTTTCTTCCGCAGTCAGCTCGGTTTCGCCCTTAGGCGTAACCTTACCGACCAGCAGATCGCCCGAACGAACCTCTGCACCGATGCGGATAATACCACGTTCGTCCAGGTCTTTGAGCGAATCTTCCGAAACGTTGGGGATATCACGGGTAATTTCCTCAGCGCCGAGCTTGGTATCACGGGCTTCGGTCTCGTATTCCTCAATGTGAATCGAAGTATAAACGTCGTCACGGACCAGTCTTTCATTGATCAGGACAGCGTCCTCGTAGTTGTAACCTTCCCAGGTCATAAAGCCGATCAGTGCGTTCTTACCCAGCGAGATTTCGCCGTTGCAGGTAGCAGGACCGTCCGCAATAACCTGTCCCTTCTTAATCCGTTCACCTTTGAAGACGATCGGACGCTGGTTGACACAGGTCGACTGGTTGGAGCGTTTGAACTTGAGGATTTCGTATTTGTGCAGTCCGCCGTTGTCGTCGCGGATCTGAACTTCCGTCGCGTCAACACGTTCGACCACGCCGTCTTCTTTTGCAACAACGCAGACACCCGAGTCAACGGCAGCCTTGTATTCCATACCGGTTGCAACGATCGGCTGCTCGGTTTTCAGCAGCGGCACGCCCTGACGCTGCATGTTCGCGCCCATCAGTGCACGGTTCGCGTCATCGTTTTCCAGGAAGGGGATCATTGCCGTCGCGACCGAAACGACCATCTTAGGCGATACGTCCATATAGTCGGCACGATCAGCGTCGATTTCCATGATCTCTTCGCGGTAACGTGCGGTAATACGCTCGTTTGCAAAGTGTCCGTCCTCAGTCAGAGGGGTGTTTGCCTGAGCGACAACGACCTCATCCTCTACGTCAGCGGTCATATATTCAACTTCATTGGTTACAATACCGGTAGCCTTATCGATCTTGCGGTAAGGAGCCTCGATGAAACCATAGTCATTGATTCTTGCGAAGGTTGCAAGATAAGAGATCAGACCGATGTTCGGACCTTCAGGAGTCTCGATCGGGCACATGCGTCCGTAATGGGTATAGTGAACGTCGCGGACCTCGAAGGATGCGCGGTCACGGGACAGACCGCCGGGGCCCAGTGCGGACAGACGTCTCTTATGGGTCAGTTCTGCCAGGGGGTTGTTCTGGTCCATGAACTGGGACAGCGGCGAGGAACCGAAGAATTCCTTGACAGCGGCGCTGACCGGACGGATGTTGACCAGGCTCTGAGGAGAAATGCCCTCGGCATCCTGCTGCATCATCGTCATCTTTTCCCGGACGACTCTTTCCATACGGGTCAGACCGATTCTGAACTGGTTCTGCAGCAGTTCACCAACCGGACGGATACGGCGGTTGCCCAGATGGTCGATATCGTCGACCGTGCCCATACCGTGAGCCAGGCAGTTCATATAGTTAATGGTTGCAAGGATATCGTCCTTGATGATATGCTTCGGAACCAGACGGTTGACATTTGCCTTGATCAGCTTTTTCAGCTCATCGGCGTCGTCGCCTGCCTGATCCATCAGTTCGCGCAGGATTTTGTAACGGACTTTTTCATTGATGCCGCAGTCTTTCTTATCCAGATCCGGCACAAAGTCGCTGATCTCAACCATGCCGTTGGAAATGACCTTGATCTCATTTTCTTCATCGACACGGATATAAACGGTATCAACGCCCATGCGTTCCAGTTCCATCGCGCGCGCACGGGTCAGCTTTTCGCCCTCATCAGCCAGAATCTCGCCAGTGGTCAGATCGATGACCGGCTGAGCGAGTACACGGCCCATGATTCTGGGAGTAAGCGCCAGCTTCTTGTTGTATTTGTAGCGTCCGACTTTGGACAGATCATAACGGTGATCATCAAACAGCAGCGGAACCAGGTGCTTGACAGCGGCTTCCAGAGAAGGCTGTTCACCCGGACGGAGTTTGCGGTAAACTTCCAAGAGAGCCTCATCGCCGGGGCAGAGGTCGCCGGGATGCTCTCTGGACTCAGTCAGATCCTTTGTATTCAGAGTGGTCACGATCGTTTCCTGATCGCCGAACAGCTCAAGAACCTCAGAGGTGGTTCCCTTCATATCGGTCAGGGCGCAGCGGAAATCTTCCTGCACCTGTTCATAGGTAACATCGTCGCGGACGCGCAGCAGCGCACGGATAAAGACAGTGATCGGGAGTTTGCGGTTTTTGTCGATACGAACATAGAAGACGTCCTGGGAGTCGGTTTCATATTCCAGCCAGGCGCCACGGTTGGGGATGACGGTAGAACGGAACAGCTTTTTGCCGGTCTTGTCAAACGCATCATCATAGTATACGCCAGGAGAACGAACCAGCTGGGAAACAATAACACGTTCCGCACCATTGATGATAAAGGTACCGCTTTCGGTCATCAGCGGGAAATCACCCATATAGATTTCTTGTTCCTTGACCTCACCGGTCTCTTTATTCAGCAGTCTGGCCCTGACCCGCATCGGGGCCGCATAGGTTACGTCACGCTCTTTGCATTCGGTGACGGTATATTTGGGAGTTTCATCGAGGCGGTAGTCGACAAAATCCAGCACGAGATTTCCGGTATAGTCGGTGATGGCCGCGATGTCACGGAACACCTCTTTTAAGCCTTCTTCCAGAAACCATTTATAGGATTTAATCTGTACCTCGATCAGATTGGGCATATCCAGCACTTCATTGATGTGCGCAAAACTCTTGCGTTCCGTCTTTCCGAGCTGTACAGGCTTGACATTCACCATAGGCTTGATCACTCCATTCATCTGACTTGAGCGCGCAATACCCCTACCCCGATCTTTCCCACAAAAATCGAAGAGAGGACGCACGCATATAAAACCTTGTGCAAACTATACAAATTTCAGTTCAAAAGTCAAGTGTATATTTGCACAAAATAACATGAAAAAATGTGGCCAATTTACCACTTTTAAGGGTATAGAGACACACATATCCATTCTGATACATTTTATAAGTGTACAACACTTGCAAAATTTTGTCAAGTCTTTTTTCAAAAAAATTTACAGCAAATATATTCTCGGATTTATCTCCCGTTAGATGAATACACTGAAACTGGAGTCAACCCCAATAAATTCACACCGGGAGGGAGCGTCATGTCCACACTGGAGCTGCTCATCATCGCCATCGGGCTTTCAATGGATGCCTTTGCCGTCGCCGTCTGTAAAGGGTTATCCATGACCGGAAAAAACTGCACCCCAAAACATTCAATCAGCCTTTGCCAATCCGCGATTATCGGCGGATGGTTCGGGCTGTTTCAGGGGCTTATGCCTGTGATAGGATTTCTGCTCGGTGTACGGTTTGAACGGCAGATTGCCGCCTTTGACCACTGGATTGCTTTTTTACTGCTGGGACTGATCGGCGCTGAAATGCTGAAAGGCGGTCTTTCCTGCGAAACTGAAAAAACCGACAGTTCCCTTTCGGTCAAAAGTATGTTTCCGCTTGCCGTCGCCACCAGTATTGATGCCCTTGCGGTCGGCGTTACCCTTGCTTTTTTGCAGGTCAATATTCTGCCGGCAGTAATCATGATTGGAACGGTAACTTTTATTCTGTCAATGGCTGGAGCAAAAGCCGGCAGCCTGTTTGGTGTCCGGTACAAATCCCGTGCAGAAATCGCCGGCGGAATTATATTGATTTTAATGGGCACAAAAATCCTGATTGAGCACCTTTTTCTGTAACGTACATAAAAACGGGCTTAAGTACTTCTTCATGCACCTAAGCCCGTTTATTGCTATTTAATGATGATCATTCTGCTCTTCCCGGAAAACTACCCAGGAATATACGCTGCTCGCGACTGCGCCTGCCAGCAGCACACCGATGCCGATGAGGGACGCCCATCCACGGAAAAAGCTGCATACCGCAATGATGATACCTGATACGACAAAAACATATCCACCGACCCGATGGGTCTTTTTCCAGACCGT
>CALWWT010000080.1 GCA_944385325.1 uncultured Clostridia bacterium
TGCTGGCAGCAAGGGCAGATACCGTCATCCGGGTATTCTGTGGGATTCCAACGGTAATTAAAGGGGAGATCAGGCTGTGAAAATCTATCTTTTGCGTCACGGGCTGACCGGATACAATGCCGAAAAGCGATATCAGGGCGTTCAGGATATCCCGCTTTCTGATGAAGGACGCGCACAGCTGGTAAAGGCGGATTTTTGTCCGGATGTGGTGTATGTTTCACCGCTTAGCCGGGCACGGGATACCGCAAAAATCCTTTTTCCACATTCTCGACAAGTGATTGTCGAAAACCTGCGGGAGATGGATTTCGGCGTTTTTGAAGGACGCAACTATATTGAAATGGAAAATGACCCGGAATACCGTGCCTGGGTCGAGAGCGGATGTGAGCTGACCTGTCCAGGTGGAGAAAGTAAAGCGGAATTTTCTAACCGGTGCTGTGCGGCTTTTGAACAGCTGGCAGACAGGGCATTTGACGCAGGTGAAGAGACACTGGTCATTATGGCACACGGCGGAACCCAGATGGCGGTCATGGAACGGTACGCACTGCCGCATCGGGAATATTACCGTTGGTGCGGTCCGAATGGCGGCGGGTATCTGCTCGAGGGTGATAAAGCTGTCTGGAAAAATGAGCGCAGGCTGGAGTTGCAGGAGACGGTGCAGTATACCTTGCAGGAAGGCGGAAAAGATAAATGATCTGGAAAGCAGTATTGATTGGATTTATTCTGGATATCCTGCTTGGCGACCCGGAGTGGATGCCGCATCCGGCGGTGCTGATGGGAAAAGCAATCTCGGCGCTGGAAAAACGGCTGCGCGCGATTCTTCCTAAAACACCCCAAGGTGAAAAAACAGGTGGTGTGATTCTGGCGGTAACCTTACCAGTGGGAACACTGATAATCAGCGGCGGACTCTGCTGGGCTTGCTGGCGGATTCATCCGATTCTTGGACTGGCGCTGCAATCCTTCTGGTGCTGGCAGGCACTTGCGATGCGCTGCCTTGCAAAAGAAAGCAAAAATGTCTGGCGCTGTCTCAAAAATGAAGGAATCGACGCGGCAAGAAAGGCGGTTGCCCGGATTGTAGGACGGGATACTGCCGAGCTTACGCAGCAGGGTGTCACCAAAGCGGCAGTCGAGACGGTCGCGGAAAATTTCTCCGACGGCGTATGGGCGCCGATGCTGTATATGCTGATTGGCGGCGCACCGCTGGCACTTACTTATAAGTCAATCAACACGATGGACAGTATGGTCGGTTATAAAAATGACCGGTATCTCTACTTTGGACGCGCTGCCGCAAAGCTGGATGACGCGGCAAATTTCATTCCTTCGCGTATTGCGGCGCTTTTGTGGGTGATTGCTTCGCCGCTTTCCGGCGGCAGTATCCGCGGAAGCTGGCGCATCTGGCGCAGGGACCGCCGCAACCATGCAAGTCCGAATTCTGCACAGACCGAATCCGCCTGTGCCGGTTCGCTGGGGGTACAGCTGGCAGGACCGGCGTCTTATTTCGGAAAACGGGTGGAAAAGCCCTTTATCGGAGATGCGCTCCGGGAGATTGAACCGGATGATATCCTCAGAACCAACCGGATGATGGTGACGGCAAGTTTTCTCGGTCTGGTCATCGGGCTGGGCGTACATCTGGCAGTTGTCCGGGTAGTGGCTGGTTTGTTTATTGCAGGATAACGCCAAGTGATTGATATAACAGGACAGTGATGGAGGAAGTTGGATGAATCGTGACCATCAGCCCGGCTGTTCTCCGGTACCGCTGGTACATGGAGGCGACTGGGCAGGATATATGGAAGAATATACCGGAGCACAGCCGCTGGATTTTTCAGCGAATGTCAGTCCGCTGGGTGTGCCGCCGGGGGTTATCAAGGCAATCACCGAGACGGCTGCGCAAGCTGACCGGTATCCTGACCCACTTTGCCGTTCCCTTTGCCGGAAGATTTCGGAGGGAGAACAGATTCCGGAATCTTTCATTCTCTGCGGGAACGGAGCGGCTGATTTGATTTTCCGGGCAGTGGCAGCGGCTAAACCAAAACATGCACTGATTGTCGCACCGACCTTTGCGGAATATGAAGCGGCGCTGACAACCGCAGATTGTCAGATCACCCGGTATTTTCTCCGGCAGCAAGAGGATTTCCGTTTGGGTGAAGGTTTTCTTCAGGCGATACAGCCGGGAATAGACATGGTGTTTTTATGTCAGCCCAATAACCCGACCGGTATCACGGCGCCGCGGGAGCTGCTGCTGAAAATAGCGCAAAGGTGCCGTGAATGCAGGAGTTTGCTGATACTGGACGAATGCTTTGTCGATTTTCTCGACCAGCCGCAGGCATATACCATGAAAGAACGTCTCGAAGATTTTCCGGGAATGGTGATTCTCAAAGCCTTTACAAAAATGTACGCGATGGCAGGCGTAAGATTGGGGTATGCGCTTTGTGCCGACGATGATTTTTTACAGGAAATGCGGCAGGCTGGACAGCCCTGGGCAGTTTCCTCACTTGCGCAGGCTGCCGGTGAAGCGGCGCTGAATGAGCGTGAATATGCAGACGCTGTCCGGAAGCTTATCATGAAAGAACGCCCGTGGATGCGCCGGCAGCTGGAAGAAATGGGGTTGCGGGTCATTGAGGGAGAAGCAAACTTTCTGCTCTTTTACAGTCCGGTGAAACTCGTGCAGCCGCTTCGGGAAATGGGCATCCTGATCAGAAGCTGCGCCAATTATCACCGGCTGGACGAAAACTGGTACCGCACGGCTGTGCGTACCCATGCGGAAAATATCCGCCTGATGGAGGCAATCCGGGAGGTACTCAGAGGATGAAACAGGCAAAATGCATTATGGTACAAGGCACGATGTCCGGTGCCGGAAAGAGTCTTCTCTGTGCCGGTCTGTGCAGGATTTTTGCACAGGACGGGCTGAGGGTCGCGCCCTTTAAAAGCCAGAATATGGCGCTCAACAGCTATGTGACCCGGAACGGTCTGGAAATGGGACGTGCACAGGTCGTTCAGGCCGAGGCTGCCGGACTGGAACCGGATGTGCGGATGAATCCGATTCTGCTCAAACCGTCCAGTGATATCGGCAGTCAGGTGATTGTCAACGGAGAGGTGCGCGGTCAGATGTCGGCGACCGATTACTTCAAAATGAAACGCCAGCTGATTCCGGATATCCTGAAAGCCTACCGGGAACTTGCCGCGCAAAATGACGTGATTGTCATTGAAGGTGCCGGAAGTCCGGCAGAAATCAATCTGCGCAAGGATGATATCGTCAATATGGGACTGGCGGAGCTGGTGGATGCACCGGTGCTGCTGGCAGGAGATATCGACCGCGGCGGCGTATTTGCCCAGCTGTATGGAACGGTTGCGCTGCTGGAGCAGTCGGAGCGGGAACGCATCGGTGGTCTGATTATCAATAAGTTCAGAGGTGATGAGGCGATTCTGCGTCCCGGACTGACCATGCTGGAAGAAAAAACCGGTATTCCGGTGATGGGTGTGGTACCTTACTTGTCGGTTAATATCGATGATGAGGATTCCCTGGCACCCTGTCTCGGCAATACGGTCAGCCGCAAGCTGGTCGATGTGGCTGTCATCCAGCTGCCGCGCATCTCCAACTTTACCGACTTTTCGATGCTGGATGAACATCCGGCAATCGGTGTAAGGTATGTCCACAGCGTAAGGGAACTCGGAAAACCGGATATGGTGATTCTGCCCGGAAGTAAGAGTACCATGTCGGACCTTTTATGGCTGCGCCAGAATGGGCTGGAAGCGGCAGTCTGTAAGCTAGCTTCTGCCGGGATACCGGTACTGGGTGTCTGCGGCGGTTACCAGATGCTGGGACGTAAACTATCTGACCCATCCGGAAGCGAAGGCGGCGGAGAAATGTACGGTATGGGACTTTTGCCGGTGGAAACGGTCTTCTGCGACCGCAAAACCCGTACCCGGATGCAGGCGGATGTAGTGGCTGAGCCGTTTGCAGGCGCAAAACTGGACGGATATGAAATCCATACCGGAAAAACAGTGGTGGATGGTGAGCCTTTTTGTATTCTCCAAAACGGTCAGCAGGACGGATGTGTCAGCGGCAACGTGTATGGAACCTATCTGCATGGGCTGTTTGATACCGGCAGCCTGACCGCGAAACTGGCAGAATTCCTGTGCAGATGCAAGGGAATCGACTGTCAACAGGCAGCACCCGTTTCCCATCACGAGTATCAGCAGCAGCAGTTTGACCTGCTGGCAGACGGAATGCGCCGTGCGCTGGATATGAAGGCGATCTATGCGATGATGGAGAGAGGCAGGTAAAACACAATGGAAAAAGGCTTGATTCATCTGTACTGGGGCGATGGCAAAGGCAAAACGACTGCTGCAATGGGTGTTGCGATGCGCGGACTTGTGGCTGGAAAAAAGGTCGTCATTGTGCAGTTTCTCAAAGGTGCTCCGAGTGGTGAAATTACCCTTTTGCAGCAGCTGGGCGCGGTTATTTACCGCGGCAAGGCAGGAGAAAAATTCGTTTTCCAGATGACCGAAGAGGAAAAATGCGAAACCAGAAGGATTCAGAATGAGCATCTGCACCAGGCGTTGAAGGAAAACGCGGATATGCTGATTCTGGACGAAGCGTGCGCTGCTTTGCAGCTGGGAATGGTGGAACCCGACCTGCTCCAAAAAGCCGTGCTGCAAAAACCGGAGGGTCAGGAACTGATTCTGACCGGCAGAACGCCGGCAGACTGGATGCTGGAAGCTGCCGATTATTCGACCGAGATGCACTGCTGGCGGCACCCGTATGAAAAAGGAATTGCTGCCAGAAAAGGTGTCGAATACTGACTGGTCAAAAACTATTTACCGACTGACAGAAAGGTGTTTCAGATGATTAAAAATGTAATACTGGATATGGGAAATGTACTGCTGGACTATAATCCGGAAGTGCCGTTGGATATGTTTTGCGATTGTGAAGAGGCAAAGGATATTATCCGCAATGAACTGTTCCGTGGACCGGAATGGGTCATGGGTGACAGAGGTGATATCCCCGATCAGGGAAGATTTGAACTGGTCAAAAAGCGCGTCCCGGAAAAATACTGGGATGCCCTTAAAAAGTGCTGTGACCAGTGGTATATCTGCATGAAGCCGATAGAGGGTGCTGCGGAATTTTGCAATTTTGTCCGGGAACAGGGGTTGGGAATTTATGTCCTCTCCAACGCCAGCGACGCATTTTATGTCTATTTCCCGAAATTTCTGCCGCTCACCTTTTTTGACGGCGTGGTCGTTTCGGCAGATATTCATATGCTGAAACCCGATACGGAAATCTATACCTATCTGACCGATAAATACCGTCTTGAGCCGTCTGAATGCCTGTTTATCGACGATATGCCGCAGAATGTCCAGGGCGCCAAAAATGCCGGGCTTCAGTCTGTCCGGTTTGAAAATGACTATGCACCCATCCGGCAGCTGATTCTCAGCGAAAACGCCAAAATGGCATGACCGCAAACAGTATAAACCAAAACGGGACAGCAGGATGTAAAAACTCCTGTTGTCCCGTTTGGCGTTTTATGGATAGGGTTATAGGTTTATACAGTTTGATTTTTCAGCGAACGGTAGTACCGGTCAACATAGCAGACATAAATCA
Source organism: uncultured Clostridia bacterium (assembly GCA_944385325.1). Lineage (GTDB taxonomy): Bacteria > Bacillota > Clostridia > Oscillospirales > Ruminococcaceae > Faecivivens. Next base: position 5,600 of record CALWWT010000080.1, read on the forward strand.
GCCCGCCGACAAGGTAAGTAAAATTTTCGGATATCCGAAAGGAGTTTCCCAATATGGAAATGATGCAGTACAACAGAGGTACCGGCTCTCTGAAAAACTGGCTGGTAGAAGAAAGTGCATTTGATTCCCGTTACCTTGGCAAGTGTGAAGCCATCTTCACCCAGGGCAACGGCTATATCGGTCAACGTGCAGCGCTTGAAGAACGCTATGTCGGCGAAACAAGAGGCCTGTTTGTGACCGGTACCTTCAATAAGTTTGACGGCAATGAAGTGACCGAGCTGCCCAATCTCCCCGATCTGACCTGGATGGATATCTGGGTGGACGATACCCGTTTTTCTCTGTCTGAGTGCGAGACTTCTGATTACAGCCGCGTCCTTAACCTGAAAAACGGCGAATTGACCCGTAAGGTCACCCTGCATACCCGTGATGGAAAAAATGTCCGTTTTACCTTCAAACGCTTTGTTTCCCTCGCTGATGATCATCTGATCGGTGCCCGGATGGAGATTCAGTCGGATGCCGAATTTGCGCTGAAAGTTGTCAGCGGCGTGGACGGCACCGTCTCCAACCATGGTTCCCAGCACCTGTCGGAAGGTGACAAACGGGTATACGGCGGAAAAATCCTCGAGTACCCCTGCAAAACCGAACAGTCCGGCGTTTCGATCATTCTGCATACCGCTCTTTCGGCGGACGGCGCTGAATATAAGACCCGTTCGATGAACGACCGCAGAAAGCTGCTGACCGAACTGACTGCAAAGGTTTCTGCCGGAAAGAAGTTTACGCTGGATAAGCTTTCTTCGGTGCATTCCACTCGTGACCTCGGCTATGACGGCGTTGAAACTGCGGAAGCGGAAGCTCGTCTTCAGCCGGAGAGCCTTGCGGCATTTGAGAAGGTTCTGGAAAAAACGTATGATGAGCATTTTGCTGAAAGTGAAAAGGCATGGGACGCTCTCTGGGCAGATCAGGATATTGCCATCGATTCCGAAAACGATTTCGATCAGCTGGCGATCCGCTACGCGCTTTATCACCTCAATATCATGGTCAAGAAAAATGATTCCCGTGTCGGCATCGGCGCAAAGGCGATGAGCGGCGAAGGATACAAGGGTCATTACTTCTGGGATACCGAGATGTATGAACTGCCGTTTTTTGCGCTGACCAACCGCGAACAGGCAAAAAACCTCATTTCCTACCGTTACCAGATCCTTCCCAAGGCACGCGAACATGCCAAAATCTATGGGCATAAAAAAGGTGCTCTGTTTGCATGGCACACCATCACCGGTGAGGAATGCTCGGGTTATTATCCGTCCGGCTCGGCACAGTATCACCTCAACGGCGATATTGCCTTTGCTGTGGTCAACTATTATCTGCTCAGCGGCGATCTGGATTTCATGGCAGAAAAGGGCGCGGAGATCCTGTTTGAAACCGCGCGCCTCTGGATGGATCTCGGATGCTGGGCAAACGGCAGCTTCCACCTCAACTGCGTGACCGGTCCGGATGAGTATACCTGCTGCGTCAATGACAACTACTATACCAATGCCGGCGCCAAATATAACCTCTACTGGGCTGCAAAGATGTGGGAACTCCTCGGGAATGCCGGTAAACTGGACGCGCTCGCACAGCGTCTGAAACTGACGGAGGACGAAATCCAGGAATTTAAGAAAGCCGAAGCCGGTATGACCCTTTTGTATGATGAGAAAACCGGTATCAATCCGCAGGATGACGCCTTTTTACAGAAACCTGTCTGGGATTTCGCCGGAACGCCTGCTGAAAACCATCCGCTGCTGCTGCATTACCATCCGCTCTGCCTCAACCGTTTCCAGGTATGCAAACAGGCGGATACGGTACTGGCGCATTTTGTGCATGAGGATTACCAGTCGGAAGAAACAATGCGCCGTTCCTATGACTGGTACGAAAAGATCACCACACACGATTCTTCGCTTTCTGCCTGCATCTTCGGCATTATGGCAGCAAGGCTGGGCGATATGGAAAAATCTGTCCGGTATTTCTCCGAATCCTCGATGCTGGATATCACCAATGCCCATCACAACACCGGCGACGGCATCCATACTGCCAATATGGGCGGTACCTATATGGGTGTGGTATATGGTTTTGCCGGGCTTCGTGTCAAGGAAGACGGCTTGATTTTCCGTCCGCAGCTTCCAAAAGGCTGGAAAGGCTACCGTTTCCGGTTCCTCTATCAGGACAGCCTGCTGGAACTGGTGGTTGACGGCGATGGCGCCAAACTGAACCTCATCAGCGGCAGTCCCAAGACTGTACAGATCTGGAATAAGACAGTTACCGCAAAATAAAGATTTTGCGTCGGCTATTGCAGAATAATTTCTGATAAAGGGTTTCAGATGACCGGTTTGCCGGTTTTCTGAAACTCTTTTTTGTGTAGAAATAAGCCGGCAGACTAAAAAATATTATTAAATGGTTAAATTTACACAGCTTGTCGAAAAACGTTTTTGGGATTGGCAAATCGGCTGCTCAAGATTGGACAAACCCTTGTTTAGAGGACAGCAGGTCCAGGGGCGCAGCCCCTGGGCGCGCGTAAGCGCGCAATCCCATAAA
>CALWWT010000081.1 GCA_944385325.1 uncultured Clostridia bacterium
GCGGGCGACCGTCGCGATCTGGCAGCGGAAGCATTCCGCCCGCTAGCCTTCTTCTTTCAGTGCGAGAATCTGTGCGAGCGCTTCTTCTACCAAAATCCGATCGTCTCCGCGCCCGGATTTCATCGCCAGCTCGGTCTGCATCAGGATTTGCAGGCTTCCGCGCAGCATCCGCATCGAATACCGCGGCACATCCCGGAACGCGTTGTTGACTAAAAACTGCCGTTTCCCGTACTGGTAGATTTCCAGCAGGTCGGCTGCTGTTTTCCCGGCATTATGCGCCGCCTTGGCACGGTAAAGGTCAATAAAGGAACTGCTCAGGATGCTGAGTATCCGGGTGGGCTCCTCGCGCTGGATAAACAGGTCGTTGAGTATCTGAAAAGCACGGGTTCGTCCGCCGCTTCCGAGCAGCGCTTTTGACAGGTCAAAAATCGAAGCTTCCAGGCTCTTATGGGTCACCAGCTCGACATCTGCCCGGGTAATCTCTCCCTGCATCCGGTAGGCAATCAGCTTGTCGGTTTCCCGCATCAGGGTTTCCATCGCCGTTGTGCACCGATCAATCAGAATGCTGCAGGTGACCTGGTCGATGGAACAACCTGCTTTCTGACATTTCTGGCGGATAAGCTTGATGAGTTCCGACTGGCTTTTGGGCTGGATGTCTGCGACAATACCTGCCCGGGCAATCTGTTCCATCAGCTTTTTTAGGCGCGCGTTCTTTTTGGGATTGAGGTCATAAGACGATACATATAAAATCAAAACTGTTGTAGGGTTGGGGTCTTGCATGATTTCGGCGAGTATTTCAAGATCTGAAGCCGGAAATTTTTCAAGATTCGGATTCTGGATCAGCACACACTTGTAATCCGCCATCAGCGGCAGGCTTTCACACTCTGTCCGCACCGCGACCATATCAAGACCTGACCCGTCAAACTTTCGGAAGTTGAAGCTCTCGGTCCCTTTTTTGACCAGCCTGGCAAGCAGCTTTTGCAGACAGACAGAAGAATAATAGGTCTCCCGTCCGTAGATCAGATAAACCGGAACAGGGTCTTCCTCCCGTATACTTTTGAGCAGCGCCTGATCGTCATAAAATGGCATGGACATTTCCTTTCTTTGTGCACCCTGATTCGTTATCCCGGCAGCAGATAAAGCCGGTCATCCATCACAACTGTCCAGTCAGGAAGCAAAAAACCTGCTTCCCAGGACGGCATTTCTTCTTCAGCTTTAAAATGGGATGCTGTTACCCCAAGTATACCACAGTTTTCCGCAAATGACGAGAGGGTATCCGCCGGCGCGTCATAATATACCGTCCAGTCTGCCGGATAGATTGCCGGGTCTTTGTGGTCGGATAAAAGGATCGTTGTTTCGCCGCCGGTCAGCAAAAGGTATGGACCATTATTTCCCGGGCGAATTTCCAGCCCGAGCTCTCCAAACAGCAGCCATTCGGATACCCCCGATATAATCCCGGTTTCCTCCGGCGGAAACCGTTCCAGCGCCAGCTGGAGACGGGATTCCATCTCGGTATACAAAAGCCTGTCTGCCGGGAAACGGCAGAGCAGTTCATAGCATCCGCCGGTAAAGGTCATTCTGCCCTCCGGTATCAGCAGGCTGTAACCGGTCACGCCGTTTGCCCGAAGATAACCCGCGATCGTCTGCCCGGCATAATCACTGTTCCCGCTCCCGATGACAACCGCCTGCGCACCTTTGCGGATAATCAGCGCGCCTTGCAGGGAACTGACCTCGACCGTCTGCGGCTTTGGCAATACCGCACATAACGCTGTTACCGACAGTAAAACCGCTGCCAGTGACACAACCAGCTCCCGGTGGAGCGAAATCTGTCTGATTCCGCAGATGGCCGCAAGTCCAATCACCAAAAGACATACCGCCGCAATTCCTGCCTTTACCAGTTCACCGCCGAGCGGAATCATCGGTCCATTGCTGCCGATGCCGGAAACGGCACGGATAAACCACAGCAGTATTTTCAGCAGGATTCCTGCCATCTGCCCAGGCAGCAGTCCGCCAAAAATCCCCGCAATAATGCCTGCCGTCAGGACAACCGGCATCAGCGGCAACACCAGTACGCTGCATACCGGCGCAAGCAGCGGGATGCAGCCGGTCACCAGCATCATTACCGGCAGCGTCACCGCACTGATCGCAGTACAGACTGCTGCCATATCCAGTATAAACCGGAACCGCATCTCCCGGCTGTACCTCGCTTCAATGGCAGGCGCGACCGATTGCAGGCACCAGACCGACAGGATGCTCAGCAGCGTCCCGACCTGTACCACGCACATCGGCTCCCACAGGCAGAACAGAATGACCGCCGTTCCCAGCACTGAACCATTGTTTTTGGGCAGATGCAGCAGTTCCGCAATGCTGAACAGCGATACCATGACCAGTGCGCGCACCGATGATACGCTCATTCCGGTCAAAAATACATACACTGCCGTCACCGGCATCGAAACGGCAAGTGTTGCCCTCCGTCCAAACCGGTGCAGCAGCTTACCGACCAGTGAAAAGAAAATTGCGATATGCAGCCCGGAAACCGCGAGCAAGTGGGCAAGTCCGGCATTTTGCAGAAGGGTATAATCCTGCGGGCTGATCTGTGCACTGTTTCCCATCAGCATCCCCATCATCAAAGCCGTATCGCCGCTGTCCAGTACCGTTCGCAAATGGGTTTTGATCCTGCTTTCTGCCTCGGCGCGCCACCGGTAAAGCGGATACCAAAAAGACGGCTCTTCTTCGCTCAGGAATTCGGCACGGAATACCACCAGCTGGGCACCATTTCCAATCTGGGAGATCGAAATCTCGTCTGAAGCGGTACCCTGCAATAAGACGCGCTCTCCACCGCAGAAGGAAAGCTCGCCATCGGTGTAAAAAAGCACATCCGCTTTCCCGGTCCTGCCGTCTTCCGCTGTCAGCTCCGCTTCCCGTATCAAAAACCGGCTGCCGCCGTTTTCTCTTCCTTCTACCGCACAAACCTCTCCGTAAAAGGTCAGCGATTCTCCGGCAAAATTCTGCCGGACATCGAGCAGCTTTTCCCGTTCACCAGCCGCCATCCATAACCCGACCAGCGCGGTCAGGCAAAACAGGGCAATAAAATCCGTCCGCACCGGCAGATGCAGATATCCAAGCCGTATTGCAGCCCCTGTCAGCAATGCGGCAATCCCGATGATTCCAGCCACTGTCATCGCCGTTTGGATAACCGGCAGTGAGATCAGCGTGGACACCAGCAGCGCACCCATCAGGGTAAACCCGATCACCGACAGCGGCGTCAGGACTTCTCCGCGAAGCGGCAGGTCCGGGTCGGTATATAAAAGGCGTTTGATCCGGCTGATGACTGCCACCTCCTTTTTGTATAACCTTTCTTTTTATCTTAGCGAAAAATGAAGAAAATAACAAGTATCACAATAAAAAACTTGCGTCCGGGACAAAAGAAGTGTAAAATTAAACTATCATCAAATTATCCGTGCAGCTGTCTGCACGCTGACCAAGGAGCGAAAAATATGTACGCCAAAGTAACCAGCGCCGGTCTTTTTGGAATGAATGCCTTTGTTGTAGAGGTGGAAACCGACCTTTCGCGTGGGATGCCCGCGTTTGAAACGGTCGGTCTGCCGGACGCTGCTGTCAGGGAAAGCCGGGACCGGGTCCGTGCCGCCCTGAAAAATACCGGTTTTGAAGTCCCTGCCGCAAAAATTACCGTCAATCTCGCTCCTGCCGATATGCATAAATCCGGACCGATTTATGACCTGCCGATCTACCTCTCTCTGCTGATGGCGACAGGCAGTACCCAGGCAAAATTTGATGGTGCGGTCTTTCTGGGAGAACTGGCGCTGGATGGAACTGTCCGCAAGATTACCGGCGCTCTTCCGATGACCATTATGGCGATGGAAAAGGGATATAAACGCATCTTCCTGCCTAAAGACAATGCGCCGGAAGCAAGCGTTGTCCGTGGGATTGAAGTGTACGGCGTCCATTCGGCGCTGGATGTCGTCAATTTTTATGAGGGGCTTAAGCCGATGACGCCCTGTACGCCGATCGACTTTGTGCCGGCAGCGGAAGGAAGCTTTCCCGATATGTCGGAAGTCCTGGGGCAGAGTATGGCAAAACGCGCGCTTGAAATCGCGGCTGCCGGCGGACATAACACCCTGCTGATCGGGTCACCCGGTTCCGGCAAAAGTATGCTGGCAAGGCGGTTCCCGTCGATCCTGCCCGATCTGACCTTCGAAGAAGCGATCGAAACGACCAAAATCCACTCGATCGCCGGTATACTGACACCAGACCACCCGATCGTCACCGAACGCCCTTTCCGTGCGCCTCATCATACCGTATCTCCCGCCGGGCTTTCCGGCGGCGGTACCATCCCGCGTCCCGGTGAAATTTCACTGGCACATAACGGCGTACTGTTTCTGGACGAACTGCCCGAGTTTGAACGGACGGCGCTGGAAATCCTCCGCCAGCCGATTGAAGACGGTGAAGTGACCATCTCACGGGTAAACGGTACCCTGACCTACCCTTGCCGGATGATCGTCCTGGCAGCAATGAACCCCTGTCCCTGCGGATATTTCGGGCATCCGACCCATGCTTGCAGCTGTTCGCCTCAAAAGGTAGAACGATATCTTTCCCGTGTCAGCGGTCCGCTGCTCGACCGGATTGATCTGCATGTCGAGGTGCCGCCGGTCGAGTTTTCCCAGCTGACTTCCGGGCAAAAGGGTGAAAGCTCCGCGACGATTCGCGAAAGAGTCAACAAGGCACGCAAATTCCAGCTGGAACGGTACCGCAATACCGGAGTCTTCTGCAACAGCGGACTGACCTCTGCCGGTATCCGCCAGGCATGTCCGGTAACCGACAAGGGGATGCAGCTTTTGAAAAACGCCTTTGAACGGCTTGGACTGTCGGCGCGCGGATATGACCGGATTTTGAAGGTTGCCCGTACCATCGCCGACCTGGACGGAGAGGAAGTGATCGATACCCAGCATATCAGCGAAGCTGTCCAGTTCCGCACCCTTGACCGCAAATATTGGAGAAAGGGACGGTAAGTAACTGAAAAACTGACTTTGCTCCATTCATCCGTATCAACCCCACCGTCAGTTTTTGACGGTTAATCCCGGAAAAGAGGCTTTTTTTCCACATGTGGCATTCTATTCGCGGATTTGTCCGCGAAAACCCGCACAGCGCAATTTTGCTTTATTACCTTTTTTATCTTGCAGGTTTTCTGATACTTGAAAAAATTACCGTTCCACGGTACATTATCCACTGTCCGCTGGACGATCTGATCCCATTTTGTGAATGGTTTCTGATACCCTATGCATCCTGGTTTATCCTGCTGCTGGGTGCGCCGGTCTACTTCCTGCTCACCAGCAAACAGGACTTTTTAAAAATCACCTTTATCATGTTTACCGGCATGACCTTCTGCCTGTTCATGTATCTGCTGTTCCCCAATGGTCTGGAGCTTCGCCCGGAGATCACCGGCGATAACCTGCTCTGCCGTATCGCACAGCTTCTGTACACAATCGACACGCCGACAAACGTCTGCCCTTCCATCCACGTTTCTTCCAGCATCGCGGCGGCAATCGTCGTATGGCGTTCCGAACGGCTGAAAAAACGGCACTGTTTCCGCTTGCTTTTCACCGTCTGGGTCACGCTCATCTGCCTGTCTACCCTGTTTGTCAGGCAGCATTCGGTCATCGACCTGCTGTGCGGCATACTGGTGAGCCTGGTACTGGCGGTGATTGCTTACTCGCCATGGATGGAAAAGCATTCCCTGCTGACCGGACGGATAACTGCCCGGCGGTCTGCCCATAAGAAAACAGGCGGCTCTCCCTGAATCAAAACAGCAGGGAAGACCGCCAGATAATAAAGCTTTGACTGTAAACGGCTATTTCCGCGCAATAAATGTCCCATATTCCTTTGGGATGCGGATGACGCCGTTTTCTTTTTTTGCCTCCAGGGCGCTGTAGATCACCTGGCTGGAAAGCCGGGTCCTCAGCTGCGGCTGTTCGGCAATCCAGGGAAGAGTCCGGGCATACGCGACCAGGTCGGATGTATCGGTGATGGCAAGCGAATCTTCGTACTGCCGCTTTTCTACCTGTCCAAAGACGGTATGTAAAATCCCGTCACCATTTTGCAGGGTGAATTTCAGCTTTTCCGCCCGCGGCAGATGCAGCGCACGGCGGATGTAACTGTCAATGCCGTTTTCACTGCCGGTGGCACAGTAAAAGACGCCGTCGTCCTTTAATACCCGCCGGATCTCCGTCAAAGCCTTGAAAAGATCGGGCAGATGGTACAGCATCATGTTGGCAATGACAATATCCATACACCCATCCGGCAAGGGAATCTCCTGTGCGTCAATGATCTGATAGGTGATTTCTTCTTCATGCCCAACCATCTGCCGGGCAGTCTCCAGCATTTTCCCTGATACGTCCGAAAGGGTGAGCTGTGCGCCCTCCGGCAGCTTGTCAAAATGCTCCGCCCAGAAACGCCCGTCTCCGCATCCCAGCTCCAGTATCCTGCACCCGGGTCTGAAATTATACTGGGCATACAGCCAGTTGAACCAGCCGAATTTATTGGTGCTGTACCGGTCATGAAGGGAAATCCGCCCGCGAAGGGCATCCGGCGTCGCATACTGCTGACGGACGACATTCTGATCGTCCATCTTTTTAAGGGTCAGTTTTTCCTGTTCGTTCATCAGCGCAAACGCTTCTTTGAGCAGGTCGGAAGCATCGCTGCATGAGATCTGACTGTCTAAGATCCGCTCCGACTTGATCAGTTCCACTACGCTCAGCCCTAAAACGGCGGCAAGAGGTTCGATCGTCCCAATGTCCGGAAACCCCAGCCCGCGTTCCCAGCGGCTGACCGCTTTATCTGTCACATGAAGCCGGTGGGCAAGCTGCGCCTGGGTGAGTTTCTGCTCCCTGCGCGCCTGGGCAATAAAATCCCCAAACTTTTTGGCATCCATCGGCATTCCTCCTTACTGAAAATCTGCTGAAACCATTTATCTGACAAAATTCCTGATTTTTTTACACTGTCAGACGAAATAGGTCAGGTCAAAAATCATCTGAGTAAAATTTTTAACCATATTTATTCAAAACAGCATCCTCCCTGCCTGGGAAACCCACGGCAGGGAGGACCCTAATCCATCAGAATCTCTTTTAATCAGCAAACGAAATGCCCAGCGCCTTTGCATACTGTACTTCTGCACAGTCCGGCGGGACCAGTTTCAGCTTTCCGGCAACCTCTTCCAGCGGGACCGGTACCAAATCACTGCCGCGCAGTGCAATCATAAACCCATATTTACCTTCGAGAATCAGTCTGCCGGCAGCCGCGCCCAGTTCGGATGCAAACCGGCGGTCATATGCACAGGGATTGCCGCCGCGCTGGACATGCCCGGGAACGACACAGCGGATCTCATTGGGCACCAGTTCGGAAAGCGCCTTTGCAAGACGGTCAGACGCGGTTCCGGTGGAAGCATAGTAAGCGGCGCGTTCTTTTTTGCTCATCTTGGCTTCTTCTTTGGTGATGGCGCCTTCGGCAACACAGATAATCGAATATTTCTGACCTGCCTTGGTGTTCTTTTTGATCAGGGAAGCGACCTTCTTGACGCTGTAGGGGATCTCCGGCAGCAGAATCGCGTCCGCTCCGCCGGCAATGCCTGCTTCCAGCGCCAGCCAGCCGACTTTATGACCCATGATCTCCACCAGGAAGGTGCGGGAATGGGAAGCAGCTGTCGTACGGGTGCGGTCAATCGCTTCTGTTGCAATCTCGACCGCGGTATGGCACCCGAAGGTCATATCGGTTCCCCAGATGTCATTGTCGATCGTCTTGGGAAGGGTCACCACATTCAGCCCCTTCTGGGAGAGGAGGTTTGCGGTCTTGTGGCTGCCGTTGCCGCCCAACATAACCAGGCAGTCCAGTTTCAGCTTATTGTACGTTTTGACCATTTCCTTGACCTTGTCAAAACCGGTCTCAGGGTCAACCACCTGGATCATCTTGAAAGGTTCACGGGAGGTACCCAGAATGGTGCCGCCCATATTCAGGATGCCGGAAAAATCCGCACGGGTCATCTTGCGGTACCGCCCATAAATCAGCCCTTTGTAGCCGTCCTCAAAGCCGATAAGCTCGACTTCCTTGTCACCCAGCGCGGTACAAAGAGTCTCGGTTACGCCACGCATTGCCGGGTTTAAACCCTGGCAGTCTCCTCCGCTGGTCAAAAATCCTATCCTTTTCATATCCATATCCTTTCCCCGCAAACGCCCTTTTCAGAGCTGCTGCGGCTTTTAATTCTGTTCCATCGACTGATGCACCTTGAACTCGGTCGTCTGCTGGACCTGTTCAAATTGCTTTTGCGCCTGCTGAGCGGCAGACTTTGCCATATCCGAAAAAGTCCTGTGGGAATTGTTCAGCTTTCTGCTTCCTCTGCGGTCGATCAGCTGATAGGTGGTATCCGGCTGCATGACGCGGGTATTGACATTGTCGCTCCACATGACCTCGAGAATTTCTTCCGCTCGGGGCATCAGTTCCGGTTCGATCGGGAAGACGAGCTCGACACGGTGGTCGAGGTTGCGCTGCATCCAGTCGGCACTGCCCATCCAGATCCGCGGCTTGCCGCCGCATTCAAACCGGAAGATCCGGCTGTGTTCCAGCAGCTGACCAACAATAGAATGGACCGTAATATTCTCACTTAATCCCGGAACGCCCGGAATCAGACAACAGATGCCGCGGACAATCAGCTTGACCGGTACGCCTGCCTGGGAAGCCTTGTACAGCAGTTCGATAATCTCCGGGTCTACCAGCGAGTTGACCTTTGCGGTGATGCCGGAAGGCAATCCCTGTGCCGCACAGGCGATCTCCCCCTCGATCATTTCCTTGAAGAAAGGACGCAGGTCGATCGGTGCCGTTACAAAGCGGTTATAGCGCGGCGGACGGGAATAACCGGTCAGCACATTGAACAGGGAAGAAGCGTCGCTGCCGTAAGGTTCCTTGCAGGTCATCACGCCAAGGTCGGTATAAATACGGGCGGTAGAGTCGTTATAGTTGCCGGTGCCCATATGGACATATCTGCGGATGCCGTCTTCCTCGCGGCGGACAACCAACAGGATCTTACAGTGGGTCTTGAGTCCGGACAGACCGTAAACAACATGGCAGCCGGCTTTTTCCAGCTTCTGTGCCCAGTGGATATTGTTCTCTTCATCAAACCGCGCCTTCAGTTCGACCAGAACGGTAACCTGTTTGCCATTCTCAGCCGCACGCATCAGCGCCGCGACGATCGGCGAGTTGCCCGAAACACGGTAAAGGGTCTGTTTGATCGCCAGGACATCCGGGTCTTCCGCAGCCGCACGGACAAAATCAACTACGACATTAAAGCTCTCATACGGATGGTGGATCATGCAGTCATGCGCACGGATCGCCGCAAAAACGTCTTCGTATCCGACAAAATCAGCCGGTTCCGCAACCGGAACGATCGGGTCATAGCACATGTGGCTGCATCCGGGTATCGAGGCAAACTTGGAAAACAGCGTCAGGTCAAGCGGACCTGTTACACGGATCACTCTGCTTTCTTCAATCGACAGCATTTCCTGAAGGAACTCCAGCGCCTCGTCATCGCATCCGGTCTCGACTTCCAGCCGTACAGGACGGCCGGTTTTACGTTTTTTAATAGAAGCCTTGATCTCTTCCAAAAAGTCATTGGATTCCTCGTCGATCGAAAGGTCGGAGTCACGGATAATCCGGAAGAGGGAACAGGATATGATCTCGTGCAGCTCAAACAGCGACGCCATATGCGCCATGATGACTTCTTCCAGCAGGATAAAACTGCGCTGTTTGACACCGTTTTTCTCTTCACTGACTTCGGGAAGCTCCAGGAACCGGGGCAGAATGGACGGAACCTGTACAACTGCAAAGGCTTCCTTGGATTCTTTGGTTTCTTTGGATTTTTTGGATTTCTTATGCTCTTTTTTACTGGGTTCCAGCTCGTCCTTCTTTTCCTGCAGGCGGACAACAATATTCAGGCTCTTGTTTGCCAGCATCGGGAACGGGCGGCTGCGATCCACTGCCATCGGCGTCAGGACAGGGAACAGTACCTTATCAAAATACGCATCGACATGGGTTTTCTGCTGTTCGGTCAGCTGTGCGGCAGTGATAAACCGGATGCCGGTCTTTTCCAGCTGCGGCAGAATCGAACGGTTCAGGCAGGAATACTGACGTTCGACAAAGTCGCGAATTTTACGGTCGAGAAGAGGCAGCAGCTCTTCCGCCGTCATGCCGGCAGGTGAAACCTTGGTACGTTTCGACTCTGCCATATCCATGACACCAGCCACACGCACCATTGTAAATTCATCAAGGTTGGACGCGGTGATCGCCAAAAACCGCATCCGCTCCATCAGAGGATTTTCCTTTTCATACGCTTCCTCAAGTACCCGGGCGTTGAAATCCAGCCAGCTCAGTTCCCGGTCAAGAAGATTGGTTTTTGTTTCCATCATGATCATATCTCCCAAAATAGTATCAGTTTATTTTAACAGCGCTGTTTTGACGTGCAGCACCGGCAGTATGCCGAATACCTCATAAAACAGCTGCGCCGCTTCTGCAAACGCCTTTTTCTCCAGGTACAAATTGCCGTCATACACCGTGCTGACCGTCAGCCGGTCGCCGTCAAGACGGATGGAGATATCCGACAGCTTCTGCTTTTTGCAGCAGTCGAGCGCATCTGCCAGCTGGAAATAGGCGCGCAGCTGCTGGATACGCAGATCGTCCCAGCTGCCTTCCGACTGCTGTATCTGCGCGATCACCCTGCGCTGTTCCAGCGTCATGCCCGGGATATTGAAGGTCTCGATCAGCGAAGCACTGCAATGGGCATGAAATTCGATATCACTGAAGTAGCCGCAGTTGTGCAGCAGGCAGGCAAGTTTCAGATAGATCAGGTCGTCCGCCTGAGAATGCAGCTTGCGGGTCTTCTGGTACAGTTTTTCGGCAAAATCGCACACCTTTTCCGCGTGTTCCATCGCGCACCCATACCGTTTGGCAAGCGTCCGGGCACAGCCCAGCGCGTTTTCAACCATATACTGGTCGTATTCCTTGCGCTCCGGCTTGAGCAGCATCTGCTCAAGCAAAGAGCCCATCAGCGAACCATATACCCCAATAACCACCGATACGCCGGTCAGCTCGGTCAGCTTATAATAGATCAGCGCAGAAGCATAAACAGCCCTCTCCTGCTTGATACTCAGACCGTATACCTTACCTGCCTGCTCCGGCATCATTTCCATCAGCTGCTGCCCCAGCTGCATCAGTTTTTCCGCAGGAATCATGCAGCGTTTGTCCTGGATCTCCACACCGCACATCCGTGCGATCGCTTCCAGCTCAGGGTCGGCAAAGACCAGCGTCTTGACCGATTTCCGGAACCCGTAGCTGTCCAGACCATCCAGCCCGTCTTCCAGAAATTCATTCATGACAGGCGAAACCAACTCGGTATCACCCGCCAGTTCCTCCCGCATCTGCAATACGTCAAATATCGTAACCGGCAGGTTCTGGCGCAGACGCTGCCGCTTGACACTTTGCAGCGCAAGCCCGAGCGACTCGTTTCCAACCACCGCGTACAGGTATTTATCGCCCTTATCCCGGTCAAACGAAGCCATTGCCTTTTGCATCTGCCAGTACAGCAGTGCTTTTTCCTCTTCATCGCTGATAATCTCCAGCTTGAGGCCGGTCCGTTCCAGCAGCTGGGATTCAAAAAAGATATAGTTTTCGGCACTTCTCAGAAAATCCGTCGAAAACAGCCGGTACTGCTCCACATCAAAAGCTTCCATCTCCTGGCGGTAGCCGCTGAGAATCCGGCACAGCTCCTGAACCGACGCCTGGCTGATGCGGCCGGTCGTGGCGGTTTCCTTTTCGAGATCAAAAAAGCATTCCAGCCGGTCGAGTATATCGATACTGCCATTGCGGTTCTGCGCAATCAGCATGGTGACCATATCCGAGCCAAGTTCTATTACGGCACAAATCCTGCCACCCTTTTTTTTCGGCATAATGAATATCCTCCTTAACTGCACACAGCCTTTTGTATGTGCAGGCAATAAACAATAATTACGGACGGGATTGTTAAAAATGACATTTTATAAAAGAAAGACATGATAAAATTATACATATTTTCTATCAATCTGTCAATTGATTTTCCCGTTCTTTTGTATTTTCTGGCACTCAAACAATTTTTTCCAATAAAAACTGTCAGTTTGCCAAGGGTATTTCCGGCTGCGGCAGATACTCAAGAAACAGTTTTGCAACAACCGACAGATAGGCGCCCTCGCACACCGCCGCTACGATCGCGGACTGGAACTTTGGGTCGATAATTTCCGCACTCGCGCATCCTTCACCCAGCCCATGCGCCGATGAATCCGGCACAATGCCGATCCCCATGCCCGTTTTTGCCAGAGAGACGACCGTCCGCGCGTCATCGCAGATGCAAAAGTAAGCAGGCGCCAAACCCATCTCCCGCATCCGCTCGGTCAAGGGCGGCTCCCACCGGCGATAGATGATCAGCGGGAGCTTATCCAGCTGCTGGATCGTCAGCGTCTCCGGCATCCGTCCCAGCAGCCGCTCAAACGCCTGCCGTCTGCCAACTGCCGTCATCCGCTCCTGCCGCAGGATACGGCATTGCAGCCCATCCGGCAAAAAAGGCGTCCGGATGATCGCAAGGTCCAGCTGGTGACCCCGCAGCTGGTCAAGCAGCTGGTAGGTGTTCTGCTCGCTGATTTCGACCTTTACCTCGGGATAGTCTTTCCAGAAAGCTGCCAGCCATTCCGACAGATCCAGCCCGCAGACCGATGAAACCGCGCCCAGCCGCAGGGTTCCGCAGGCACCTTCACCAAAATCGCGGAGTTCCTTTTCCATAGAATCCGCCATCCCCAGCAGCCCCTGGGTGCGCTCATAAAGCAGTTTTCCCGCATCGGTCAGAATAAAACGCCGTCCATCCCTGTTAAACAGCCTGCATCCCAGCTCTTCTTCCAGCTGCCTGATCTGGGTACTGAGCGGAGGCTGCGACATAAACAGCTGCCGTGCCGCAGCGGAAACGCTGCCCTGCTGGGCAACTGCGGCAAAGTATCGGAGTTGTTTGAGGTCCATCACACGCTCCTTTCCATGAAATGCCCTATTATACTATTTATTTTACGCTACCAACTAATTAAAATCAACCCTTTAAACAGAAAGATCCGCAAAATAAATGTAATTTCTATGTAAAAAATAATATCAGGCTGTCGATAAAGTCAAGCGTTCGTCCTCTTTTTCCGCCATTGCCCTGCTCCGCATGGGCAATGGCTGCGTTTTTTAGTGGGGTTGCGCGCCGAGGGCGCGCCCAGGACACGGTTCGCTGCGCGAACCATCCGTCCTGGACCTGCTTTCCGTCTTATGGTAGACTTTGGATGAATTTTAGCGATTTTCAAAATTCTCCAAAATACTTTTTCGACACTCTAAAATAATATGTCCCGTTTGCGCAATATCCGTTGTTTTGCAAAATTTTACTGTCTGCCCGGCACAAAATATGATATAATATCGGTAATGGGTTTGGATGGATGTTTAAACCCTTAAAGGCATGTCTCATCAGATCATAAAGAAAGGATTGCTGCGATGAAAAAACAAAAAGGACTTTTCCGGCTCTATCTCAAAAGTGAACCTTCCACCCGGGCTGACCGGATCTTATATGTTGTCACCACAATACTCAGCGTGATACTGCTGATCGCAGGCTACCGGTTTGCGGTCCGCGGCGGTGCCGTCCTGGGACAGAGCCTTGGCGGCATTCAGCAAGAGGAATACCGCGCCCGTATCACCGAGGTGGTTTCTTCCAGCGATATCTATTCCCAGTATTCCGATTCCATTGCCGAACGCAGGACCGTCTGTTATGCGACCTTACTCAGCGGTCCGGACAAGGGGAGCCAGATACTGGTCACCCAGGTGCAGGATACCACCACGCTGACCCTGTCCGACCCGTGCAAACCGGGTGACAAGGTTTATGTCTATCAGCAGGAAAATGAATATGGTGAAATGCAGTGGTATTCCTCCGGCTACATACGCGGCGACTGGCTGGCGCTGCTGGCGGCAGCCTTTATCCTGCTGGTACTGGTTTTCGGCGGCATGAAAGGGGTCCGGACGCTCCTCTCTCTGGCGCTGACCTGTCTGGCGATTTTTGCCGTACTGATTCCGATGATCGCTGCCGGATACAATATCTATCTGACTGCCATCGGCGTCTGCCTGTTCACCATTATCATGACGCTCGCGCTGGTCAGCGGATGGCGGATCAAGAGCCTTGCTGCCGGTATCGGCTGTGCCGGCGGCGTATTGATCGCCGGTCTCATCACGCTGGTGAGCGAATACCAGATGCGGATGACCGGTCTGGTGGACGACGACTCGATGATGCTGCTGTTTATCAACGAAAGCCATCCGATCGACCTCAAAGGCGTCGTCTTTGCCGCCATCATCATCGGTGCGGTCGGCGCGACAATGGACGTCGGCATGGATATCGCTTCCTCGCTGACCGAGCTGTACAACCAGAACCCGGATATCCGGGCGCTCAGTCTGATGCGGAGCGGTTTTACCATCGGTCGGGATATCATGGGCACCATGTCCAATACGCTGGTGCTGGCATATATCGGCAGCGGACTGCATGTCACACTGCTGTTCATGACCTATTACGACGACCTTGAAAAGGTGCTCAGCATTGAAATGATCACCGGCGAGGTCTTGCAGGCGCTGGCAGGCAGCATCGGCATTGTTTTCACAATACCGGTAACGACTTTTGCAACCGTTTTCCTTTATTATATTGCCCGTAAGCGCCGCCGCCACCGGCTGGCAAAAATTGCAGCATCAACTGAAAATACGCTGCCCAGTGTTTCCGAAGCGCCCGCTCTAACTGAAGTACAGACGGAGACATCTTCTGAAACAACAACTAAACCAGATGTTCAGACATCTTCACCAACACCACAGCGTATCCTCAGAAGCCCGGATGAAGTACCGTTTCTGCGAAATGCGGCTGCCGGAGAAAAACAGGATTCACTCTCAAAATAAACCCTCTCTGAAAAAAGACCTGAAAGCTGTCGGATGCAGCTTTCAGGTCTTTTGTTACTGGTAAATCATGATCAGATTACCCGGCTGCGGATAACGTCCGGCACCTGATCCAGTAGTCCTGCCAGGTTTTCCGGGACCTTTCCGCTCAGGTCAAAAATCGTGTATGCATATTCCTTACGCGAACCGGAAATCATATTCTCGATGTTGCATCCGGCTTCCGAAATAACTGCCGTCAGCTTGTTGATCAGACCGCTGACATTCAGGTGGATAACGCATACTCTGGGCATACCGGCGCTTCTGGGAAGGGTCAGATTCGGGAGATTCACCGAATTGACGGTATTGCCGGTCTCCAGATACTCCATCAGCTCATTTGCTGCCATAACCGCACAGTTATCTTCCGATTCGGGCGTGGAAGCACCCAGGTGCGGGAAGGAAACAATATTCTCATGTCCCAGCATCCCATCAGCAGGGAAGTCGGTGACATAGCAGGCGATCTTCTTCTGATCGACCGCTTCCAAAAGGTCCTCGGTCACGACCAGTTCGCCTCTGGCGAAGTTCAAAAGCCGCACGCCCGATTTCATCGTCGCAATGGACGACGCGTTGATCATACCACGGGTTTCACCGGTGCAGGGAAGATGCAGCGTGATGTAATCGCAGTTTTCATAGATATCCTTGAGCGAGGTGGAATGGTGGATCGACGAGGACATCGACCACGCCGCATCCACCGACAGGTATGGGTCATAGCCGTAAACGGTCATCCCCAGCTTTGCGGCAGCGTTGGCAACCAGTACGCCGATCGCACCCAGACCGATGACACCCAGCTTTTTGCCCAGGATTTCCGGACCGACAAACGCGCCCTTGCCCTTTTCCACCTTTTTGGAAACCTCGTCGCCGCTGCCTTTGAGCGTCTGCACCCATGCCATCGAATCGGCAACCTTACGGGATGCCATCAAAAGCCCCAAAATGGTGATCTCTTTGACCGCGTTGGCATTTGCGCCGGGCGTGTTGAATACGACAATGCCTTTGCGCGCACAAGTATCCAGCGGAATATTGTTGACACCGGCGCCCGCACGGGCAATCGCCATCAGCGATGCCGGGAAATCCATGTCATGCATCGACGCCGAACGCACCAGCACGGCATCGGGCGCTTCCATCTCATCGCCCCAGGTGTATTTTGTACGGTCAAACCGTCCCAGTCCAATCGGAGAAATCTTATTCAATGTCTGTATTCTGTACATGTCTGCTCTTCCTTTCCGCAAAAGGCTGGATAACAAAGAGGTCGGTTATCCGTTTTTCGCCTCGAAATCTTTCATGAACGCAATCAGCTTTTCCACGCCTTCACGCGGCATGGCATTATAAATAGAAGCGCGCATTCCGCCAACCGTCCGGTGACCTTTCAGGTTGACAAATCCGGCAGCGGTTGCTTCCCTGACAAACTTGGCATCCAGTTCCTCGCTTCCGGTGACAAACGGGATGTTCATCAGCGAACGGGAATCCTTTTCAACCGTTCCTTTGAACAGCTTGGAACTATCCAGATAATCATAGAACAGCTGTGCCTTTTCCTGGTTCAGCTGGTACATCTTATCCAGCCCGCCGATCTCGTCGCGAATCCACTGCAATACCAGACCGCACATATAAATCGAGTAACAGGGCGGCGTATTGTACATCGAGCCATTGTCCGCATGGGTTTTGTACCGCAGCATGGTCGGTGTTCCGGGACGGACGTTTTCCGGGATCAGGTCTTTCCGGATAATGACGACTGTCAGACCGGCAGGTCCCATATTCTTCTGGGCGCCGGCATACAGCATCCCAAACTTTTCAACCGGCAGCGGCTGGGAAAGCGCCATCGAGGAAATATCCGCGATCAGCGGAACATTGCCGGTCTCCGGAATCTCCGGGAAACGGGTTCCGTAGATTGTGTTGTTCAGACAGACATAGAAATAATCGGCATCCGGCGTGAATTTTGCCGGGTCGAGTTTGGGGATGTACGAAAAAGTCTTATCGGCAGAAGAAGCGACGATATTGACGTTTTCCTCACCCAATAAAAGCTTTGCCTCACTGGCAGCCTTTTTTGCCCACTGACCGGTCAGCACATAGTCTGCCTTGCCGGTTTTCGTCGCCAGGTTGAGCGGAATCATCGCAAACTGTGTCGACGCGCCGCCCTGCAAAAACATAATCTCATAATTATCGGGAATCTGCATCACTTCACGGAGCAGATCACTACAGCCATCGGCGATTGACTGGAAGGTCTTGGATCGATGGGACATCTCCATGACGGACTGTCCTGAACCCTGATAATCCAGCATTTCCGCAGCCGCTCTCTTAAGAACGGACTCGGGCATCATCGAAGGGCCTGCACTGAAATTATACACTCTGCTCATAGTGATACCTCCTGGTTCGTGTTGCCATTCCTTTTTGGAATAGCGTGTGTGTTATTGCACATTATACACCATGATTTGTCATTTTTCAAGTATAAAATTTAATAAATACCGCGTTTTTTAGCGTTTTTGGCAAATATCTTGCAAGTAGGTGTTTTGTGTCCTTCTTTTTTGTTGCTTTAATATAACATTACGTTAAAGTGTACAAGTGTTCTGTCGCTGTTTTGTGTACTATCACCCACATTCTCTTTCCAGGCTTGCCTGAAAACCGCTGAATGGCTGTCAAAACTGCCGGTACTTTTTTTCAGGCAGATGCGGATCACCCTGCATAAAATACCTGAAAGCGGAAAAACTCTTTTTCGTAAGAGAATTCCCTGCCCTGGTCAGGCACCATGATTCCCTGCCAAAGGCGGGTTTGTACCATACAGAAAGGAACGGTGTTTTTAAGGTGAAGCATCCCAACAACAACCAAAATATCAAAGAGGGCGCCCAGCCCTCCGCTTCTGTAAAGAAAGAGAGTGATCCCATGCGCAGATATCATTACGACAGCAATACCTCCCCCAACGCACAGAATATGCGCAGTACCTCTCCCGATATGCCGCTCGAATCAGATAACGTTAAGGTCGACCTGTCCACCGACCCTCTGGAAGGTCTGGACAGCCAGAACGATACCGGCAGCTGTACCGGCGCTGAATTCGGCGGGTACTCCCGCTACTCCAACGGCTATACCGGTCATCCTCAAGAGGTTTATCCGCAAAATACCCTTCATCCGTCTGCAAATGGAACCCATGCCGCCGATAAAAAAGAAAAAAGCGGTAAAGCAGGGCTGTTCCTTGCCATCGCAGTCAGCGCTGCCGCTCTGGGCGCGGTCAGCCTTCTGGCGACCGGTGAACTGCCGGCAAGCGACAGCCCGGACGGCACATCCTCTTCGATCACCGCACAGGTGTCCGAAGAAAGCGATCAGCAGGATACACAGGTAGACGCTGAACAGGAAAATATCCCCAAAACCGAAAATTTTGTCCTGGACTATCAGGCTTCTTCCGAGACAACGGCACAGGAGGAAACCGCCGGGCTTACGCCCGAAACGGATGGCAGCCAGCAGACGGCTGAAAGCGAAGCGGCAGCCGATGAAACACTGACTGCCTCTGTCGAAGAAGAACAGCCAGAGGATGCCGCCCAGACCGGTACCTCGTCTGTTTCCACCCCTTCCACCCCTGAAAGCTTTGTCGCACCGCTCGCAAGCATGACGGTCACCCAGCCTTTCAGCTGCGGCGAACTGGTAAAATCCAAGACGCTGGGAGAATGGCGTACCCATGACGGTCTTGACCTCGCGGCTGCCGATGGCGAGGATGTGCTGTCCATTGCGGATGGTCTGGTCGAAGCGGTTGAGAAAAACGCCCGCTGGGGCAACACTGTCACTGTAAATTATGGCGACTATACCGCCTATTATTACGGTCTGGGCGATACGATTGCCGTCCAGGCTGGTGAAAGTGTGACGGCAGGTCAGAAAATTGGCGTGGCTGGGAATTCCTCGCTGGTCGAATCGGAAGAGGTCCCGCATCTCCACCTCGGTATTCAAAAGG
>CALWWT010000082.1 GCA_944385325.1 uncultured Clostridia bacterium
ACAACTGCACTGGTCTACGGACTGTCGGATGATTATTATCAGATTGGTCCCTACCTGAATGATAACAGCGGCAATCCGCTTTTCCCGGAAGTTGAAAATGGGTATTACCGACTGATTGACCGGCAGAATGATGCACAGGATATTCTTGACAGGCCATCTTTCAATTTCATTGTCGCAGTTTTTGACAGTGATGAAAATATCCTTTATTACGGAAAACGGGATACCTGACAGCCAAAACCCGACAGATGTTTTTCCACATCTGCCGGGTTTTCTGCTGCCCATTATGCATCAAAAGCTCCCATCCCAAAGCGGTACATCTTCGAGATACTCCGGACGAACTGCCGGAACATAAAACGCTCCATAGGTTTTCAGTCCATCCTCCTCTTCCATCGATGGCAGCTCCAGATAAAACCGGTAATAAGGCAGGAAATATGCCTCACGGTCCCCTGTCCTATAGACAAGCTCAACTTTTGCCGGTTCATCTGATGGAATCACATCGCTGGGAACGCTGGATATACAATTTCCCTGTGATAGCTGCTGCGTTGCCTCCTCGACAGACAAAATCGGATAGTCGCCGACCTTCTGGGACAGATCGGGCTGGTAGATGCGTGCCGTTGACATTTTCCCGTCATCCCCACAATAAAATACCACCTGATTAAAATTGTAGTTGAGCAGCTGGTCGGTATAGCTGTCGGATGCGTCATAAAATGCAATCTGATAGCGCTGCTGACGGTAGATATTATAGTCTCCACCATCAATTGCCATTGTGGGCTGCTCCATATCAATCAGACCGGAATACTGTTTCAGCAGCCAGTCCGCCGTTTTTTGACAGTCGGTGTAACTGGCAAAAAAGGTAAAATTATATCCGTCCGGCAAAGTAACCTCAGGTTCAAACGAAACGGTTGCCGTCAGAGATTGGGCGATTTCAATTCCAACCCCATCCGCTTCTGTCATCAGCCGGGTTGGGTCATAATACCCTTCGGGTGGTTCTCCTCCGGTCAGCTTGAATTTTTCAAGTGATTTCTGACGTTCTTCCTCGGTCGGTGCATCATCAGTGATGGTCAGATTTTCACTGTCCAGTCCCAGCCGTCCGGCGACTTCCTTTAAAACCTCTTCCATCCGGTTAAAATCTCCACCGCGAAGGAGATAATCTTTATTGACCGTCAGTTTATTTTTAAAGACAGGCAATGTGTCCAGCGGAGCAGAAGCATCCCATGGATTGTCGCTCACCAGCTCGCTGATATCATAGGCCATATATCCTTCAAAACCCATACCGCCCCAGTCCCAGCTCTCAAGAGAAATCACCGGCAGTTGCGGCGTCACGCCGGTATCCGATGGATCGCTGTCTGATATTTCCACGGTGCTTTCAGCCGGAAGGTCAATCCCGGTGTGCTGTAACTGATGCAGTCCCCATCCTGTCGCCGCTACCAGAACCAGACAGGCTGCCGCTGAAATACCTTTATACCGGATAAAGCGCATCCAAACAGAACGGTTTCGTATCCGGTCGGTTTCAAGCAGCAGATCTTCATCCAGCAGATTCAGAGCATCACTAAGCTGTTGTTGCTTCATATCGCAAAATCCTCCTTTTCCAGATAACTTTTCAGTCCATTGCGTGCCCGGTACAGAATACTTTTGACTTTGGATTCACTCATTCCCGACCATCTGGCAATCTCCCGGATGGAATCCATATAATAATACCGTCCGATAAATACCCTTTGCGCTGCAACCGGCAGAGTCCGCAGATATTCACTGATGGCCCCGGCAAGCAGCCGAAGGTCAACCCCCTCCCGGGTGGTATCTCCGTCCGGAATACATTCCTCTAGCTCAGTGAGTGACGCGGCATATCCGGTTCCGCCGCGTTTTAACCGGCTGGATGTACGGTACCGGTCAATCGACAGCTGTCGGGTAATCCGCCCGAGAAAGATGGATAACCGAACTGGAGCAGATGGCGGAATCGTATTCCAGGCTTTGAGATAGGTGTCGTTGACACTTTCCTGGCTATCCTCGTGATTCAGCAAAATGTTAGAGGCAATTTTGTATAAGTACCGGCCATATTTGTGTTCGGTCTCGCGGATGGCGGTCTCATCCCGCTGCCAGTAAAGACGGACAATCTGGTCATCCTGCATGGTCTGTCTCCCCTTTCCTGTATATCAGAAATACACTTTCTGACAACCTGCTCAACTGATATACCGACAAAACAGGCTGGTTGGTTGCAGATTTACCCTATGATCATAAAAAAATTATACCATGTTTTTCTTTTGCATGGAAATACGGTTCGTACCTCTTGACAATGGAAAGATTCTGTGCTATACTCATAGCATAGCCCCACCCCCAGGGGATGGGAATTAAACAGTTTCCCTGTTCAATATCTGAAAGGAAGGGAATTTATGTCCAAAGTTAAACTCAACGTTACCGGCATGAGCTGCGCTGCCTGCTCGGCGCATGTCGAAAAAGCGCTCGGTAAAACCGAGGGTGTTCAGCAGGCGACGGTCAGTCTGATGACAAACTCAGCTTCGGTGACTTTCGATGAAAATACTGTCACCCCTGCCCAGCTGATCGAAGCTGTCGAAAAATCCGGGTACGGTGCATCTATCGTGTCCGATTCACCAAAGGCACAGAAAAAAGACGCTGTAAAGGAAGCGGCTCAGACACAGAAAAAGGAAATTGCCGCACAAAAACACCGGCTGATTGTTTCTGGTATTTTTACCGTCCTGCTGTTTTATGTCTGCATGGGACATATGTTTTCCTGGCCGCTGCCGGGATTTCTGCTGGGTGACCGGAACCTGATGACCCTTGCGCTCAGCCAGTTTTTCCTGCTGCTGCCGATTCTCTATCTGAACTTCCACTATTTTCAAAATGGTTTTGCACGGTTGTTCCAGCGGGCGCCCAATATGGACTCTTTGATTGCGCTCGGTTCCGCAGCTGCAACAGTTTATGGCTCCGTCCAGCTGTTCCGGCTGGGATATGCACTGGCCGACGGTAATTTCCACGCAGGTCACACCATCGCGCTGGACTTGTACTTTGAGTCAGCCGGCATGATTCTGACACTTATCAGCCTTGGTAAATTCCTCGAGGCAAGAGCCAAGGCCAAAACTTCTGACGCAATTGGTGCCATGATTGCCCTTCGTCCCTCGACTGCAACGGTATTACAGGGAGAATCGGAAGTGGAAATCGATACAGCCGACTTGCAGAAAGGTGACCGGATTGTCGTTCGGGCTGGAAGTACCATTCCGGTAGACGGACGGCTGATAGACGGCGGCGGCAGTGTGGATGAATCAGCACTGACCGGTGAAAGCATGCCAGTCAGCAAAAAGCCGGGTGACAGAGTGACAGGTGCAACTGTCCTGAAAACCGGCTACCTTGAATTTGAAGCAACCGAAGTTGGCGAAGATACCACCCTCTCCCAGATTATCCGACTGATGGAAGAAGCCGCTTCCACCAAAGCGCCAATTGCGCGGATGGCAGATAAAATCAGCGGCGTGTTTGTACCGGTCGTTATTTCGATTGCAGCAGCGGCATTTATTATCTGGATGCTGTGCGGTCAGGGAATTCCTGCCGCGCTGAATGCCGCAATTTCTGTACTGGTCATCTCCTGCCCGTGTGCACTGGGACTTGCGACACCGACTTCGATTATGGTCGGAACCGGTGTTGGTGCCAAAAACGGTATCCTGATCAAATCTGCTGAAGCGCTGGAAACAGCACACCATATCGACACGGTGGTACTGGACAAGACCGGTACCATTACCGAAGGACACCCGGCTGTCACCGATCTGGTCATGGCAGGTGCCAAAGACGCGGATACCCTGCTGCGGATCGCTGCATCGCTGGAAAAGCAG
>CALWWT010000083.1 GCA_944385325.1 uncultured Clostridia bacterium
TGCTTTCAGGCTGTCGATAAAGTCAATCGTTCGTCCTCTTTTTCCGCCATTGCCATGCTTCACATGGGCAATGGCTGCGTTTTTTTTATGGAGTTGCGCGCCAAGGCGCGCGCAGGGCTGCGCCCTGGACCTGCTTTCCGTCCTATGGCAAACTTTGGATGAGTTTTAGCGATTTTCAAAATTCTCAAAAATGTTTTTCGACACTCTAAAAGCAGGAAGTTTTTTTGAGAACTTCCTGCTTTTTGTACGTCAGAATCAGTCAGCTGACAGCCATTCGGCTTCCTCTGCCGACAACGGGATATCCAGTGCTTTCCAGTTTTCCAGCATCCGTTCAGGACTGGTGGAACCGACAGCCGTGAACAAATCCATTCCCTGGGAGAATCCCCAGCGCAATGCCAGCTGGGAAACGGTACAGCCTTTTTCAGCGGCAAGCTTGCGGACGCGTTCCAACCTAGTCAGGTTCTTTTCGCAGCCGAATGCTTTGATAAATTCGGGTTTGAGGGGAGAATCAGCCCTGCAAAAATCGTCTGCTTTCCATCTGCCCGAGAAGAATCCCTGTGAAAGGCTGGCAAATGAAAGGACTGCAACCGGATTTTCACGGTACCATTTGCGCGCCTGGGCATTTTCACTTCCGGTCAGCGTTACACAATGATCGCCGTAGAGATCGGCAGCGGTTTCAGCCAGCGAAAAATGCGGGCTGGAGACGGTAAAAGGGGTCATCCCATGTGCGAGTGCATAATCTCTTGCCGCCTGAATCCGCTGATGTGTCCAGTTGGAGCCGCCGATCGCGCGGACTCTGCCTTCTTTTACCAGCTCGTCCATCCATCCGGCGATTTCCTCAGCCGGAACGGAGGTGTCATCGCGGTGCAGCAGATAGATATCGATCGTATCAACGCCCAGTGCCAGAAGAGAGGTTTCAAGGTCTTTGCGGATCTCTTCCCGGGAGATACGGCGGGTAATCGGGTCAGCGGGATTTTCCGGATGGAAAGCCGGGTGACCGCCTTTTGTAAGCAGGACGATGCGGTCGCGGACGCCGCGGGAACGAATCCAGTTCCCGAGTGAATTTTCCGATGAACCATACACTCTTGCTGTATCAAAAGCGTTGATCCCATTTTCCAAAGCGGCATCCAGCAGTGTTCCGGCATCCTCACCGAGATTCATCGGGCGGATCGCGCACCCGAAAAAGATACGGGAGACTTTTTGGTCAATACCGGGAATGACTCCAAATTTTTCCATTATTTTCCTCAATCCTTTCAGTGCAAGATAGATTATCAGGCTGTCGATAAAGTCAATCGCTCGTCCTCTTTTTCCGCCATTGCCGCTTGCCGCGGCAATGGCTGCGTTTTTTATGGGATTGCGCGCTTACGCGCGCCCAGGGCAGGCTTTCCCAGAAAGCCTGTTCGCAACGCGAACCGTCCGCCCCTGGACCTGCTGTCCTCTAAACAAGGGTTTGTCCAATCTTGAGCAGCCGATTTGCCAATCCCAAAAACGTTTTTCGACAAGCTCTTATGAATAGGTCGGACAGGTTATACCAACAAAAACAGTATATTCCATTTATGGAAGAAAGTAAATATACCCGAAAAAAATGGTGATTGTCTTGTACATAGGTGCAATAAAATCCTGACGGAACAGGATTTAAAATTGTGATAAAACATGAAAAAAATAAACCCTATTGGTATTGTCTGAAATGTGTGTTAAAATATATACGGCTATGTCTGTGGTGCATGTACACAGAAAACCAACTTATATTTAATCTTATTTTTGTCAGAAAGAAGGTATCTCATGAGCCTGAAAACATTTTTGCGGGGTGTACACCCGTTTGACGGAAAGGCGCTGGCAAAAGACAGCCCAATCCGTCAGGTTCAGATGACTGGCGAAATGGTATTTCCGCTCAGCCAGCACATTGGTGCACCGGCGACCCCGACAGTCAAGCCCGGGGATCATGTACTGATGGGGCAGCAGATTGCGGCACCCGGCGGTTTTGTTTCAGCGGGAATCTGTTCATCCGTTTCGGGCACCGTTCGGGCGATTGAACCCAGAACGACGATTATTGGTGAGACAAGGGACTCGATCGTCATTGAAAATGACGGCAAATATGAAGCGGTACCGGGACTGGGCGAAAAACGCGACCCGTCTTCGCTTACCCCTGCGCAGATTCGCGACATTATCCGGGATGCCGGCATTGTCGGACTGGGCGGCGCAGGGTTCCCGACCCATGTCAAGCTGACCACCAAGGACGACAGCAAGGTCAAATATGTCATTGTCAACGGCGCCGAGTGCGAACCCTATCTGAACAGTGACTATCGCCTGATGCTGGAGCGTCCGGAAGAGCTGCTGGGCGGACTGAAGGTCATCCTGTCTCTTTTCCCGAACGCAGAAGGCGTCATCGGAATCGAAGACAACAAACCGGAAGCCATTCGGCTGCTGACCGAAAAGACTGCAAGTGAACCGCGCATTCACGTTGAAGCACTTAAGACCAAGTATCCGCAGGGCGGTGAACGGATGCTGATTCACGCCATTACCGGACAGGACATCAACTCTTCGATGCTGCCGTTTGACGCCGGATGCATCGTCAACAATGTTGCGACCGTGATTGCTGTTTATATGGCAGTATGCTGCTCGACACCGCTGATGACCACGGTCATGACCATTACCGGTGACGCGGTCAAATCGCCCTGCAATCTGGAAGTTCCGATCGGATGCAGCCATAAGGACGTTCTGGAAGCGGCAGGCGGATTTTCCGTCCAGCCTGAAAAGCTGATTTCGGGCGGTCCGATGATGGGTACCGCAATGTACACGCTGGATATTCCGGTGCAGAAGACCTCCTCGTCGATTCTGGCATTTGCGGAAGACCCGGTTGCGGACAATCCTTCCAGCCCGTGTATCCATTGCGGGCGCTGTGTACAGGCATGTCCTGAGCGCCTGGTACCGCAGATGATGCAGGTTGCGGCTGACAACGATAACTTTGAATGGTTTGAAAAGCTTGGCGGCATGGAATGTATCGAATGCGGCTGCTGCACGATCGTATGTCCTGCGCACCGTACCCTGACCCAGTCATTTAAATATGGTAAAACCTCGGTTAACCGTCTTCGCAGAGAGGCGCAGGCCAAAGCCGCTGTGGAAAAATCCGCAAAGTAAGGAGTGTCTGAACTTGAACGAAATGTACAATGTTTCGGTTTCCCCGCATCTGCGTTCGGAGACCGGTACCAACTCGATCATGCGCGATGTTGCGATCGCGCTGCTGCCGCCCTGCCTGTTTGGCATCTACAATTTTGGATACAAGGCGCTGCTGCTCATTGTTGTATCGGTGCTGGCAGCGATTGTGACCGAGTTTGTTTATGAAAAGCTGGTCAAACGCCCGGTCACAGTTGGTGACTTTAGCGCGGTTGTCACCGGCATGATTCTTGCGGTCAACCTTCCGGCGACACTGCCGCTGTGGATGGCAGCGCTGGGAAGCGTATTTGCGATTTTGGTGGTCAAGCAGCTGTTTGGCGGCCTCGGGCAGAACTTCATGAACCCGGCGCTGGCAGGACGTTGTTTTCTGCTGATCTCGTTTGGTTCCCAGATGACCGCGTTTCCGGCAGTCGACGGCATTTCTGCCGCAACACCTCTGACTGCGATGAAGGCAGGGGAGAGCGTCGATCTTTTGCAGATGTTTATCGGCAACTATTCCGGATGCATCGGTGAGACTTCGGTATTGGCGATTTTGCTGGGTGCCGGATATCTGCTGCTTAAAAAGGTCATCAGCATTCGGATTCCCGGGATCTACATCCTGTCCACCATGGTGTTTATTGTTGTCCTGAACCTTGTGACCGGCAATGGAATGCCGACCGGCGGCTATCTGCTGGCGCATCTGTTTGGCGGCGGACTGCTGATTGGTGCGTTCTTTATGGCGACCGACTATGTCACCAGCCCGATCACACCGATGGGACAGGTAATTTATGCGCTGCTGATCGGTTTTTTGACCGCGCTATTCCGTGTTGTCGGCAAATCGGCAGAAGGCGTATCCTACGCGATCATTATTTCCAACATGGCAGTACCGCTGATTGAAAAAGCAACGGTTCCCACGCCGTTTGGACGCAAAAAAGGCAAAGGAGGCGCCAAGGCATGAAAAAAGAAAGACCTGTCGGCAACGCGCTGATTCTCTGCGCCATCACCCTGGTTGCAGGGCTGCTGCTCTCCTTTGTCAATGAGCTGACCATCGGTCCGATCAAAGAGGCTCAGCTGGCAGCACAGGCAGAAGCGTATGTTGCGGTATATCCGGAGGCTGCGTCGTTGGGCGCGGTTGAAAATTCGGAAGAACTGCTGAATGAAGCGCTGACTGAAATTCCGGCAGCCGGATACACCGGCGGTTCTGTCACAGACGTGATGACTGCGCTGGACGGTAGCGGAAATGTCATTGGTTATGTACTTTCTGCCGTATCGAAAAGCGGTTACAGCGGCGATATCACCATTGCTCTGGGTGTCGATTTGGATGGTAAAGTCACCGGTTTCAGCCCATTGCAGCACGCGGAAACCCCTGGCTTTGGCGCGAAGTGTGAAGACGCAAGCTATATCGCGACCTTTCCCGGCATCACTTCTTCGGAAGATGTAGACGCCATCACCGGCGCGACCTTCACCACTACCGCGATCAAAGAAGCGGTTGGAGCCGGGCTGTATTTTGTCAACCAGATGGTTTTAGCTGGTTCCTGACCGAAAGGAGTGACGCAAGATTATGAATAAACCACTTGAACGGATATTCAACGGACTGATCAAAGAGAACCCGACCTTTGTGCTGATGCTGGGCATGTGTCCGACGCTGGCGGTCACCACCAGCGCGATCAACGGTCTGGGCATGGGGCTTTCGACGATGGTCGTCCTGATCATGTCCAACCTGATGATTTCTGCGCTGCGGAAAGTTATTCCGGACGGCGTCAGAATGCCGGCGTATATTGTCATTGTCGCGTCGTTTGTAACGATCGTCGAGATGCTGATGCATGCTTATGTCACGCCTTTGTATGATTCGTTGGGCGTGTATATCCCGCTGATCGTCGTAAACTGCATTATTCTGGGGCGTGCCGAGTCTTACGCGTCCAAAAACCCGGTCATCCCGTCGATTTTTGACGGTATTGGCATGGGTCTGGGCTTTACCGTGGCGCTGACCATTCTGGGCATGGTGCGTGAGCTGTTTGGCGCGGGCGCATTGTTTGGCATCCAGGTCATGCCGGAAGTGTATGTACCGGTATCGATTCTGGTACTGGCACCGGGCGCGTTCCTGGTCATGGCAGTCCTGACGGCATTGCAGAACAAGTTCAAAGCACCCAGCGCCACCAACATCAAGGGTGATGACATTGCCTGCGGCGGCAACTGTGCCGGATGCACCGGACGTGCATGCGGAGCGAACCACATGGCAATTGCTGAGCAGAAAGCGAAAGAGGCGCTTGAACTTCAGGAGAAGCTGAAAGCGGAGCGTGCGGCAAAAGCCGCTGCCAAAGCGGAAGCTGACGCTGCCAAGAAGGAGGGCAAAACCGAATGAGTCTGATACTGGTCATTATAACAGCGGCGCTGGTGGATAACGTCGTTTTGTCTCAGTTTTACGGCCTGTGCCCTTTTCTTGGGGTTTCCAAGCAGGTCAAGACAGCGGCAGGCATGGGAGCCGCGATTGTATTTGTCGTAACGGTATCGTCGGCGATCTGTGCGGTATTGTACGATCTGGTACTGGTGCGGTTTGACCTCACCTACCTGAAAACAATTGTATTCATTATTATTATTGCGGCACTTGTACAGCTGGTCGAGATGGTGCTGAAAAAGGTATCGCGTCCTTTGTATGTTGCGCTTGGCGTCTACCTGCCGCTGATCACCACCAACTGCTGCGTACTCGGTACCGTACTGACCAACGTCCAGAAGGAAGCCGATTTTATCACCAGCGTCTGCACCGGTCTTGGCGCATCGCTTGGTTTTACCCTGTCGATTGTCCTGATGGCTGGCGTCCGCGAGAAGCTGGCGCACAACAACGTCACCAAATCGTTCCAGGGTATGCCGGTCGTGCTCTTGTCGGCATGTCTGATGGCGATTGCGTTTTACGGTTTCAAGAGCCTGGTATAATAAGGGAGGGTGACATAAATTGAACGTTACAGCAATTATCACTGCGACACTGGTCATCGCCCTGATCGGTTTGATCATCGGACTGCTGCTCGGACTTGCGGGCAAGGTGTTTCATGTTCCGACCGACGAAAAGATCACCCAGGTCCGGGAATGCCTGCCGGGCAACAACTGCGGCGGCTGCGGCTATGCCGGATGTGACGCGCTGGCAGAAGCGATTGTAAAAGGGGAGGCAAAACCCTCTTCCTGTCCGGTCGGCGGAGCTGAATCTGCGCGGAAGATTTCGGAAGCGATGGGACTGCCGGTGGAAGATTTTGTCCGCAAGGTCGCGTTTGTCAAATGCTCGGGTTCCTGCGACAAGACCAGGTTTATTTATAACTATCAGGGTGCCGTTTCCTGCTATCAGATCTCACTTGCACCCGGACGCGGAGCTAAAGCCTGCGCGTATGGCTGCCTGGGCGAAGGCTCCTGTGCACAGGCATGTCCGTTTGACGCGATTCAGGTTGTCAACGGCCGCGCGGTCGTCAGCAAAGAGGACTGCCGTGCCTGCGGCAAATGTGTCAGCGCCTGCCCGCACAATCTGATCGAACTGGTGCCATATGACGCACATTATATTGTCCGCTGCTTCTCGCAGGAGAAAGGCAAAAAGGTTCGTGAG
>CALWWT010000084.1 GCA_944385325.1 uncultured Clostridia bacterium
CCGACTATGTTAAATACTCCCGCTTCCTTGGCATCAAGGACGGCAA
The DNA here is from genome assembly GCA_944385325.1 of uncultured Clostridia bacterium. Taxonomy (GTDB): domain Bacteria; phylum Bacillota; class Clostridia; order Oscillospirales; family Ruminococcaceae; genus Faecivivens. Next base: position 47 of record CALWWT010000084.1, read on the forward strand.
AATTGTCGGCTATGTATTCCGCAATGCAATGCTCCCCCAGATCACCGGTCTGGCAATGTCAATCGGTACGATGATGGGCGGCGCTCTGGTCGCAGAGATCATCTTCTCCTATCCTGGACTTGGTTCCACACTGCTCTCGGCAGTAACCGGACAGGATTACCCGCTGATCTCGGCATGTACCCTGATTATCACCATTATGGTACTGCTTGCCAACCTGTTTGTAGAGATCATCTACGGTATCATTGACCCGCGTATTAAAGCGGCTCAGCAGGATTAAGGAGGGAAATGGTATGCTGAATACAATTAAACAGGTCTTCCGTTCTCCCCGTTTCCTGGTTGGTTTTATTATCTTTGCGTTAATGCTTCTGACTGTTATTTTCTATCCGCTGTTCGTAAAGGCGGACCCGCTGGCAATGGTCGGAAACGGAAACTTCTTTAAACCCGGTACATATGTAAACGTATCTGAAACAGTTACTGCAAACAGATACACACTGAATGTGGATGTATCTGGCGCAGCTAAACTTGACCGTCAGCTGAATGAAAGTGATCGTTCCAAAATGGCGGACTGGCTTATCCGTTTCGGTGGTGTAGATGAAGCTGAAATTGATACCAGCGATTCTGTCGCTCTGGTAGAACTGTGGAAAAACAACTATTCCCCGGATGCTGACCAGCCTGGTTTGATCTCTACCGATAAAAAGTCTTTTGAACGTCTGGATAAACGAATCGATGAGGTCCTCTCTTCTTCTGGTATCATCATTGCCGTGGAAGAAGAAGATGGTACTCTTACCGAAAGTGAGACAATTGATGAAACCAGTTATGTCAACATCAATGACCTTGCAACCACTCAGACATTCGTACTTGGTACCGATAACTTCGGACGTGACGTTCTGACCGAGCTGGTAGCTGCAACTACTACCTCTCTTCGCATCGGCCTGATCGCTGGTCTGATTGCAACTGCAATCGGTCTGATTCTTGGTCTGATTGCCGGTTATCTGGGCGGACTGGTTGACAATATCATCACCTTTATCACCAACCTGTTCACCGTTATCCCCTCCTTCGTCATCCTGATCCTGATCTCCTACTCGGTTGGACAGAGTGCAAGAGGTGTCGGACTGGTTGCAATGATTATCGGCTTTACCTCATGGACTTGGACAACTCGTTCGGTTCGTTCGCAGGTTATCTCGCTGAGAAACCGTGACCATGTAAACCTCTCCAAGCTGTCGGGACACAGCATGTTCCGTATCATCTTTACCGATATTCTTCCTTACATCGCGTCTTACGTCGTCATGGCGCTGATCCTGCAGATCTCGTCGGGCATCCTTGCTGAGGCGCAGCTTTCGATGCTGGGTCTGGGGCCGGCTACGACTACGACCGCAACGCTGGGCCTGATGATGAACTGGGCAATGCAGTACTCTGCACATCTGAACGGTTCCTGGTGGGCTTACTTCCCGGTTATCCTGACCATCGCGCTGATTTCGTTCTCGCTTCACCTGATGAACACCGGTCTCGACCAGGTATTCAATCCGCAGCTGCGAGATTAAGGAGGAACTGGTATGGGAAAAATTATGCTTGAGGTCAAAGACCTCAAAACCAAATATGTCACACGTTTTCACGAAGACGTTTACGCTGTCGACGGCGTCAGCCTGACGATTGAGGAAGGTAAAAGCCTTGGTATCGCAGGTGAATCCGGATGTGGCAAATCTACCCTCGCTCTTTCGCTGATGGGCTATTACTTCGCACCGCTGCACTATATGAGCGGCGATATCATCATTGACGGTACCAACATCTCCGGTATGAAACCGGACGACGTCAGACACAAAATTCTGGGCAATGAGATCGCCTACATTCCCCAGGCAGCCATGAATGCTTTGAACCCGACCCAGAAGATCATCCGCTTTATTGAGGACGTAATCCACGCCCACGATCCCAAAGCGACTAAAAAGGATATCTACGATCTTGCCAAACAGCGTTTTGAGGTTCTGGGTCTTCCTCCGGAAGTTTTGCAGAAACATGCGGTTGAGCTGTCCGGCGGTATGAAACAGCGTACTGTAATCGCTATCTCTACCATCCTTTCGCCCAAAGTCCTGATCGCTGACGAACCTTCTTCGGCACTGGACGTTACCTCGCAGAAGATGGTTATCAAGATGATGCGCGAACTGATGGAAAAAGGCTTTATCCGTTCGATGATCTTCATCACCCACGAACTGCCGCTTTTGTACAATGTTACCGATGATATCATGGTCATGTACGCCGGTCAGATCGTTGAAAGAGGCACCGCAAGAGAAATGGTATTCGACCCGATCCACCCTTATTCCAAAGGTCTGATGGGCTCGATCATTGTTCCTGAAGCCGGTACCCGTGACCAGAAGCTGACTGCTATTCCCGGTACGCCGCCTAACCTCAAACGTCCGCCTGCCGGCTGCCGGTTCGCAGACCGCTGCAAATACGCAACTGCTGAGTGCAAGGGCGCTACTGTCGCAATGAAAGACTTTGATAACGGACGCAGTTACCGCTGCCGCTACTCGGTCGAACATTTAAGGGAGGTATACGCAGATGAGTGAGAAAAAAACGACTGGGGTAACCCCGGCTGAAAATGCAGCTCCAGCTGCCGCTGCCCGCCCTTCCTGCCTGCGCGGTACCGGTGTAACCAAGGTTTTCGGTTTTGGTGAAACAAGGACCGTTGCGGTTGACCATGTTGACTTTGATTTCCATGAAGGTGAGATCATCTCGATCGTTGGTGAGTCCGGTTCAGGCAAAACCACGATCTCCAAAATGCTGCTTGGTCTGATCAGTGTAACTGAAGGGCAGATCGATTTCCAGGGCAAACCTCGCGATATCTCTACCCACAGAAAGAAAAACGAATATTGGAAAGGCATTCAGGCTATCTTCCAGGACCCATTCTCTTCTTTCAATATGTTCAACAAGATCGACTCGGTTCTGCTGGACTGCATCAATATGCGCGGCGGCAAAAACCTTCCCAAAGAAGAAAAAATCCGCCTGATGACCGAGGCTTGCAGCTTCGTCAACCTGAAATTTGCTGAGCTGACCAACAAATATCCGTTTGAGCTGTCCGGCGGTCAGATGCAGCGTCTGATGATTGCCCGCATTTTCCTTCTCAAGCCCAAGATCCTGCTGGCAGACGAACCGACCTCTATGATCGACGCCTGCTCGCGTGCAACGATTCTGGATATGCTGCTTAAACTGCGCGATGAAATCAATATGACCATTATCTTCATCACCCACGATATCGGGCTTGCATACTACATTTCCGACTCGGTTTACATTATGGAACATGGCAAGTTTGTCGAGGCTGGCGGCGCGGATGAAGTCATCCTGACCCCTAAAGCTGAATATACCAAACGGTTGATCAGCGACGTTCCGAAGATTTACGAGGAATGGGATCTTACGACTGTATAAATCCCCTGTCAGGAAAGGACCTGCTGCAAAAGAAAATTTGCGGCAGGTCCTTTCAGGCTGTCGATAGAGTCAATCGCTCGTCCTCTTTTTCCGCCATTGCCGCTTGCTGCGGCAATGGCTACGTTTTTTAGTGGGGTTGCGCGCGGAGCGCGCCCAGGGCAGGCTTTCCCAGAAAGCCTGTTTGCAACGCGAACCGTCCGCCCCTGAACCTGCTCAACTTTTCAGGAAAGTTTCTGCTATATTTTATAACCTACAAATCTTAGCTCATTTGAATTTTTCTCACTGTCTGCCAACCTTACTATATAAAACAGACGGGTGACAGCTTTTAAGTCATCACCCGTCTTGAATTTTAATTTATCCGCTTTAATTTATTCCATTCCCAGCAGCGGTTTAAGATACTGACCGGTAAACGACTGCGGAAGCGCCGCGATCTGCTCCGGTGTACCACATCCGACAATTGTACCGCCACGGCCGCCGCCTTCAGGTCCAAGGTCAATAATATAATCCGCCGTCTTGATCACGTCGAGGTTGTGTTCAATGACAATGACGGTATTGCCCTGATCGGTCAGCTGCTGCAAAACGTCAATCAGCATATGCACATCATAGGTATGCAAGCCGGTAGTCGGTTCGTCGAGAATATAAACCGTCTTGCCGGTCGAGCGCCGGGAAAGCTCGGTTGCCAGCTTGACACGCTGCGCCTCACCACCCGAAAGAGTGGTCGCAGGCTGCCCAAGGGTCAGGTATCCCAGACCGACCTGATAGAGTGTCTCAATCTTCCGGCGGATTTTCGGCAGGCTGTCAAAGAATCCGAGCGCCTCTTCGACCGTCATATCCAATACATCGCTGATGCTCTTGCCCTTGTATTTAACCTCAAGCGTCTCACGGTTATAGCGTTTGCCCTTGCAGACCTCACACGGAACAAAGATATCCGGCAGGAAATGCATCTCGATCTTCAAAATACCGTCGCCTTCACAGGATTCACACCGCCCGCCCTTGACATTAAACGAAAACCGCCCTGAGTCATATCCGCGAAGTTTCGCGTCAGGCGTTGATGCAAACAGCGCACGGATATCGGTAAATACGCCGGTATAGGTGGCAGCATTGGAACGCGGCGTTCGTCCAATCGGAGACTGGTCGATATCGATCACCTTGTCCACCAGTTCCAGACCGTCCAGCCCATCAAAATCACCCGGACGGACACGCGCAGTCGATAGTTTCTGCGCCAGCGCCTTGAAGAGCAGTTCATTGACCAGACTGGACTTGCCGCTGCCCGAAACACCTGTTACACAGGTAAATACCCCAAGCGGAAACTTGACATTGATATTTTTCAGGTTATTCTGTCTTGCTCCTCTGACCGTCAAAAATTCACCGCTACCGGTTCTGCGAACCGCCGGAACCGGGATATGCCGCACACCAGAAAGGTACTGTCCGGTCATCGAACGCGGTTCGTTGATAATATCCTGCAAGCTGCCGGCCGCGACAATTTCGCCGCCATGCACACCGGCACCCGGTCCGACGTCGACGATATAATCTGCTGCCCGGATGGTATCCTCGTCATGCTCGACGACAATCAGCGTGTTGCCGATATCCCGCAGCCGTTTGAGGGTTGCAAGCAGCTTGTCATTATCCCGCTGATGCAGACCGATCGACGGCTCGTCGAGGATATACAGCACCCCTACCAGGCTGGAACCGATCTGGGTTGCCAGACGGATACGCTGACTTTCACCACCTGAAAGGGTCGCCGACGAACGAGACAGGGTCAGATATTCCAGACCTACCGACTGCAAAAATCCCAGACGCGCGCGAATCTCTTTAAGAATCTGTTCCGCGATCATCCGGTCACGGTCGGAAAGTTTGAGCTGATCGATAAATTCCAGCGCTTCTGTGACCGACATCCGGCAGAATTCGCTGATATTGATACCGCCCACAGTAACCGCCAGGTATTCCGGCTTCAGGCGGGCACCATGGCAGTCGGGACAGAGGACACTGGACATGACCTGTGTAATTTCTTCCCGAACCCAGCTGGACTGAGTTTCCCGAAAACGGCGCTCCAGATTGTTGATAACCCCTTCAAATTCGGTATCATAGGTACCGGTTCCGTATTCTTTCTGGCGCACCATATGGATACGTTCGCCATTTGTACCATACAAGACCGCTTCCTTCTGCGGACGGGTGAGTTTTTTCCAGGGTGTGTCCAGCGTAAATCCATAATGCTCGGCAAGCGCTTCATAATACATCTGGGCAATCGTTCCCGAATCACCGATATACCAGCCGGAAGCCTTGATCGCACCGCCCTTGATGGAAAGCTCCTCATTTGGGACAACCATCGCCGGGTCAACCTTCATAAATGTTCCCAAACCGGTACACTTCGGGCAGGCGCCCTGCGGGTTGTTAAAAGAAAACATCCGCGGCTCCAGCTCGCCGACCGAAACGCCATGTTCCGGACAGGCATACGACTGGGAAAAGGTGATATCCTCCCCTGCTACATCGGCAATCATCAGCCCATCTGCCAATGAAAGCGCCGTTTCAATCGAATCGGTCAGGCGGGAACGGATCGACTCGGATACTGCCAGCCGGTCAACGACAATTTCGATATGATGCTTTTTATTTTTTTCCAGCTTGATCTCTTCCGATAGGTCGTAGATAATCCCGTCAATCCGCACCCGGACAAAACCGCTCTTTCTTGCCGATTCCAGCGCCTTGACGTGCTCCCCTTTGCGTCCGCGAACGATTGGAGCAAGGATCTGCAGCCGGGTCCGTTCCGGGTAGGAAAGCAGCTGATCGACCATCTGGTCAACCGACTGCTGACGGATCTCCCGTCCGCATACCGGACAATGCGGTATGCCGATACGGGCATAGAGCAGCCGCAGATAATCGTAGATCTCAGTGACTGTTCCAACAGTCGAACGAGGGTTTTTACTGGTAGTTTTCTGGTCGATAGAGATTGCAGGAGAAAGCCCTTCAATCGAATCGACATCCGGTTTTTCCATCTGCCCGAGAAACATCCGGGCATAGGAAGACAGGCTCTCGACATACCGGCGCTGCCCGTCTGCATAGATCGTATCAAAAGCCAGCGAGGATTTGCCGGAACCCGACAGCCCGGTAAAAACCACCAGCTGGTCACGAGGGATGGTCAGGTCGATATTTTTCAGGTTATGTTCCCTGGCACCCCGAATCACAATTTCATTCATAAACTTCCTCCATGCACCCAAAAATGCGCATCGCCGCGCTCTGAGCACGCAGCAGTTATCCGTTAGAACCTTTCCGGAGCAAATCCCGGGAAAGGCTCTTCAAAAACAGTCTTATCCCGTTAATGATAACCCATTTCCCGCAGTTTTGCAATCAGTTCAGGGACAATCGCAGGATAGGTCCAGATATCCGTCCCATCGGGCAGCCGGTCAAACAGCTTTCGTTCTGCCATCTCAAAATTTTCCGGAAGGTCTCCCAATGTTTCAATCTCAGCCAGAAAAACTACACCGGTCGCAGCACTCTTGGTATCTTCGGCAACATAATCAAACAGTTCATGAATGCTGAATTTTTCCGCGCCGGTTTCTTCCCACAGCTCGCGTTTTGCCGCCTGCAACGGTGTTTCACCCGGTTCGATATGCCCACCGGCAGTTTCGATGGTTGTCCGCTGTTTGTGCCGGCAGAACAGCCATTTTCCCTGATATTGTGCAAACATCACGACATATTTATACTTTGCCAGCGAACCCGGCGCAAATACCGCAGAATGCGGCACAGGAATATATTCCATCCTGAAATTCCACCTTTCTTCACCTGCCGGTTACTTCTTTTCAAGTTCTTCCCGCAGTTTTGCAATCTTATCACGCAGCAGTGCAGCCTGCTCAAATTCCAGCAGCTTGGCAGCCTGCTTCATCTCGGCGGTATACGCCTTGATCAGCTTCTGTTTTTCCTGATCGGACAGCCTGCGTCCCTTCTTATCAATCGTATCGCGGCTGGAAATCTCAAGAATTTCGGCAACCGACTTGACAATGGTTTTCGGCGTGATGCCATGTTCCTCATTATACGCCATCTGAATCTTCCGGCGGCGATAGGTTTCATCCAGCGCCCGTTCCATTGACGGCGTGACCGAATCGGCATACATGATAACCTGACCATTCGCGTTACGGGCGGCGCGTCCAATCGTCTGAATCAGTGAGGTTTCGCTTCGCAGGAATCCTTCCTTGTCTGCGTCCAGAATCGCAACCAGGCTGACTTCAGGGATATCCAGACCTTCACGCAAAAGGTTAATGCCGACCAGAACGTCAAATTTCCCAAGCCGCAGGTCACGGACAATCTCCATTCGTTCAATCGTATCGATATCGTGGTGCATATACCGAACCTTGATGGAAAGCCCGTTCAGGTATTCGGTCAGATCTTCCGCCATCTTCTTGGTCAGCGTCGTGACCAGAACCCGTTCGCCCTTGGCAGTACGGGCATTGATTTCGGTGACAAGGTCGTCGATCTGCCCTTCAACCGGTTTGACAGTGACCTCAGGGTCAAGCAGACCGGTCGGACGAATGACCTGTTCGGCGAAATTCTCACTGTGTTCCCGTTCAAATGGACCCGGTGTCGCCGAAACGTAAATCACCTGATCCAGCTTTTCCCGGAACTCCTCAAAATTCAGCGGTCGGTTGTCCAGCGCCGACGGCAGCCGGAAACCATAATCGACCAATACCTGTTTGCGTCCCCTGTCGCCGTTGAACATGCCGCGGACCTGGGAAACAGTGACATGTGATTCGTCGATAAACAGCAGAAAATCTTTATCAAAATAATCAAGCAGCGTATGCGGTGTAGAACCGGGTGCGCGTCCTTCCAGCACACGCGAATAGTTTTCAATTCCCTTGCAAAAACCGATTTCCTCCAGCATCTCCATATCATACTTGGTACGCTGTTCAATCCGCTGCGCTTCCAGCAGCTTTCCTTCCGACTTGAAAAGCCTGATCTGCTGTTCCATTTCCGTCTGAATATTTTCGATTGCCGTGACAAGCTTTTCCCTCGGCGTGATAAAATGAGACGCAGGATAGATCGCGACATGGGAAACAACGCCGCGGACCTCACCGGTCAACGGGTTGATCTCGCTCAGCCGGTCAATCTCATCTCCCCAGAACTCGACACGGATTGCCGTTTCCCCGCTGCCTGCCGGGAAAATCTCGACGGTATCGCCGCGCACACGGAACTTTGTACGGGTAAAAGAGATATCATTCCGGTCGTATTGCAGCTCAATCAGCCGGTGAAGCAGCTGGTCACGCGGCAGTTCCATTCCGGTTCGCAGCGAAATGACCATACTTTTATAATCGACCGGCGAACCGAGCGAATAGATACAGGATACACTCGCAACAATAATGACATCCCGTCTTTCGGACAGCGCACAGGTTGCCGAGTGACGAAGCTTATCGATTTCATCGTTGATTGCCGAGTCCTTTTCGATATAGGTATCCGAACCGGGAATGTACGCTTCCGGCTGGTAGTAATCGTAATATGAGACAAAATACTCGACTGCGTTTTCCGGGAAAAATTCTTTGAACTCGGAACAAAGCTGTGCGGCAAGGGTTTTGTTATGCGCCAGCACCAGCGTCGGTTTGTTGATCTGAGCAATAACGTTTGCCATTGTAAACGTTTTGCCCGAACCGGTAACGCCCAGCAGCGTCTGCTCCCGTTCACCGGCGCGCAGACCAGCGACAAGACTCGCAATTGCTGCCGGCTGGTCACCGGTCGGCTGGAAAGGTGCATGCAGTTTGAAATCCATCCCAAAATCCCTCCCGAATGTATGCGGCATCTTTTCTAACCCTATTCCTCTCAAATTATACCATATCCGGCAGCAAAAGTACAGCCAATCCGCAAACATTTATTCCAAAATTACGAATAAAAGACCTTTTCCACTGCCGATTGACAAACAATATTCCGCACAGTTTCTGATTTGAACAGACCTGCCGCAAAAATACCCTGCCCGATAACGGACAGGGCTGATATCCAACTTTGCATTCAGTAATGGGTCACCCGCGTGACCGCAAGCTCTCCCATCTGCGCCATTGACTTCCATTCGTTGCCTGAAACGATAAAATGGTCGACAAGGTCGATGTCCATCATTTTAAGCAGTCCCTGTAATCGACTGGTCGCGCGGATATCCTCACTGGATGGGTATGCACGTCCGCCAGGATGGTTGTGCGCGAGAATAACATTAGGCGAATTGGAAATAATAGCTGTCTCACAAATCTGCCGAACACTGACCCGGACAGCACTTGAACTGCCCTGCGCCAGCTGGGTGCAGCTGACCAGCCGGCAATTATTGTCCAGACAAAGCAGATAGATGGTTTCATTGGTCAGACCATAAAACTTACGCAGTAAATATTCCCCAACCTTCTGATCGGTATTCAGCAGATCATTGGAACTGTACTGTTCTTCAACCGCACGCTGGGCAATCTGCATCACCATATCCAACAATACCGCCGATTGACGGTTCATTCCACGGACTGTTTCCAGCAAATCAACACCCGCTCCCAATACGCCATGCAGGCTGCCGAAGCGCTCCAACAAGGTCTCGGCAAGCATCGCGGTATTGCGCTGCGGAAAAGCAAAATGCAGCAGCATCTCCAATACCTGACTGTTTTTGAATCCCGCAAGCTGATTGGCAAGATAGTACCGCATATAGTTTTCACGGTGCTCAGACAACTCACTGTGTCCGATTGTATAAACCAGATTGTTGTCATATTCCGGCGGTCCCTCAGATTGAGAATCATCTTGTCCATCCAATATTTCATCTTCCAGACCATCTGCATCATTCCCATCAGAAGATGTTTCCGATGATTTAACATTGCTCTGCTGTGCAATTTCACTGATACCCGGTACCGTCAAAACCTCATTTTTTCCAAGCCAGATGGCACGGATTTCCGGCGGCATATAATCCACCGATTTGAAAGGAATATCCACCTGAAACAATGCTTCCTGAGAAATTCGTCTATTTGTTTTATGTTCCCCATCAGAATTTGATTTCGGTAAAGAAGGATCGGTGACCGAATATCTGTTGACCGGTAGAGTGGGATTGGGACGCAGACGACGAATCAATTCAAGAGACAGCCTGCCTTCATGCTTCATATCATATACTCCCTGTGCGCGTAAAATTCCGTCTGTTATCAACAGATTCAGTATAGCACAAAACTTATGTTCTTTCAATAGCTATTGGATAATTTGTTCGAATATTTTTACGACAATATTTTTGAAATTTATGCTTATATTTCTGCAAAATAATTTCAAAAAAGTATTTGACAAATCCTGTCAGATGTGATATACTATAAAAGCTGTGTTAAGCAGTTATATATGGAGATGTATCGAAGTGGTCGTAACGAGAACGACTCGAAATCGTTTTGTCAGTAAAATGGCACGTGGGTTCGAATCCCACCATCTCCGCCAAATGAGAGGTACTATGTTACAGCATGGTACCTCTTTTTTCATATATATTTTACAGAAAGGCGATTTTAGATGAATGATCTTTTTTTCGCACTGGCAAACAAGCTCTCCAAACAGTTGGGAACAGAACCGGTAATCTCCGTCCACACCGAACCAATGGCGCCGGATGAACAGGGATATTCTGGTGCCAGACTGCTTCGCCTACTCTGCAGATGCCAAAGCGGAATAAACACCAGTTTTATCTGTAAGTATGCCGCACCACATGAAATCAATGTTATGTATACACTTGCCTGTCAAAAGCGCGGGCATACCCCTATTAGCTGTTCACTAACAGAAAATAGTGAACAGTCAGATTGGTTTATTATGCAGGATATCCGCTCACAGGAAAAACTGCCGGATGATCTGAAACAATGGAAACGGATGGTTGCCTCTTCACTCGCCGATATCCATACCGACAATCTGGGCGGCAATTCCATCCCGCATCTACCCACAGCAGACGAAAACTACTGGAAGGAAATCACTTCAAAGATTTCCCTGAGTCATTTTTCTGAAATATGCGCGACCGACAATACATTTGCTCATAAATATGCCAGTATGCTGCCGCTGCTTTACCGTTGCGCAGAAAAATTTGTTGCGGATATGACTGCTATCAGCCTTGAAAACAGCTGTCTGACTGTTACACATGGTGATCTGCAGCAAATCAATGGCGACCATGTACGCATCTGGCATGGCAGACCGATGATTATCGACTGGGGATTTTGCCGGTACGCGCCATTTTATATTGATCTGGTTGACTATTTTTCACCTGAAGAATCCTTACTTTACTGGGAAGAACTGCGCCGAAAAGGTATTTTACTGAGCAAACAAGAATTTATCTGCCGGTTTCACGCGGCATCCCTCTATCCTGCCTTCATCTATCTGTATCCGGCGCTCATGCACTATCGCCGCGGCAACGATGCAAAATTGGAAAGGCTGTTAGCCGCCTTCCGCAATTCATAATCCTATAACGCCGTCCTTATCGGTCACCATCCGTGCGCCCTTCGCCAGACTAAAGACGGCTTTTTCGTGAAACCGGTAATTTTTTCACCGTTCTTCCGCAACCTGCCATTATCACGCCATCACTATCAAAGCTGTACCAATAACTCCTGGAAGAACCGGTAATCTTACACCAGCCATTTTCCGACACAATCCGTTTGCTGACCTCATTTGCGATATAACTTTTATTATAAAGTAAAAAAATGACCCCCACGCGGACACTCAATTCTTCCGCATGAGGGTCATATTCGTTTATCAATCCATTGGCAGGCAAACCGCACTGCCGCCATTTTCTCTGCGCTTAATCCGCCACAACCATTCGGTCATCAGCAGCATTGCCACTGCAATTCCCAGCAAAATGATCGGATACAGCGACATTCCAAACTTTCCGACCACAGCACCAACAACCGGCGGTGTAAAGGTGGAACCGACATACGCACTTGCCATCTGAACGCCCATAATCGACTGGGAAGCATCCCTGCCGAAATTGTCCGGCGTCGAATGGATGATACTCGGATAAATCGGTGCACACCCGATACCAATCATTAACAGTCCTGCACAAAGAACGATTTCCGCCGCAGGAACCATCATCATCCCCAAACCAACCAAAATTACGACCTCGCCCAGACGAATAAGCGTTTTATCCGTCAGCCGTCCTGCGATAAATCCGCAGCCGCCGCGTCCAAGGGTAATTCCGAGATAAAACAGCGATATCCAGGCAGCTGCCTTTTCAGGAGAAACACCTCGATATCCAACCATGTAGCTGCTTCCCCACAGACCGACCGCTGCTTCAACCGAACTGTAACAGAAAAACGCGATCAGCACCTGTTTGGCACCCGGCATTGTCAGAATTTCCGGAATGGAACGGGTTCGTCCATCTGTTTTTTCTCCGTCCCACTGAGCAGTGATTTTCTTCTTCCACATCGGAAGCGACAGAAATAGTACAGCTGTCAAGACAAACTGTGCCACACCGATTGCACGGTAGCCTGCCGACCAGCCCATACCGTGAGTCAGACAAAACCCCATCACATACGGACCAGCCGTTGCACCAAGCCCCCACATGCAATGCAGCCAGCTCATATGCCGTGCTTCATAATGCAGCGCGACAAAGTTATTCAGCGCCGCATCAACACTTCCTGCACCCAGTCCATACGGCAGCGCCCACAAAAACAGCATCCAATATTCTTTCGTAACCGAAAAGCCAATTAATGCAGCTGCTGTCATCGCCACGCTGACAGCAGTCACCTTTCCGGTACCAAACCGACAGATCATCCTGTCACTGAGCAGGCTGGAAATAATCGTACAGCCCGCAATCGTCATCGACACAGCACCTGCCGCACCGACCGGCACACCCATATCCGGATACATACTGGGCCAGGCTGCTCCAAGCAGTCCATCCGGCAATCCCAGGCTGATAAAAGAAAGATAGATAATTGCCAGCAATAACAAAACCATGATTTTCTCTCCCGTCTTGCAATACTATTCTTAAAAGCTGTCAGCCGGTTTCCACACTTTTCCGTATAAAAGGTGAAAAAGCTTGCTAAGGCAACTCTTTTAAGCTGATTATATCACGGAAGATTTACTGCCGCAATCGGAACAGAATATTTTTCATATTATGGAAAAGTAGTATCCGAACAGACTGGTATTACTTTTTACGTTTAAGTTTCAGGAGCAGATTTTTTTCGTCGGCAATTTGCTGCAAAATACCAGCCGCCAGTCTTGCTCTGTCTTTTTGCGGCATGGTATCGACGGTATCCTGGGCACTGATTCGTGCCATCGCACGCTGTAAGTCCGGCAGTTCCATCAGGTTGACTGCCAGACAGTACAGTGTCTTTTTCCGACCGTCGTTATATTCTGACAAAAGCCGCTGTAAAATTCCCACCTTTTCCCGCTGAATCGCATTGTAGGATTCGATCCCAACTTTTTCTGCCAAAGCCAAATCATCCAACTGGCGGCGGTGGGTGATAAAAGAATCATACTTACCTGCATCCCGGTATTTTTCACACGGAAAATCCCCACATTCAAAGCAGTATTCCACACCGTTATGCTCCTGGCTGCACCTTGCAATCCGACAGGACTGATTTCCGTTTCCGCATCCGCCGCAATAACTGCCAATCCGCATCGGACACAGCCCGCAGTTCAGCCCACAAAGGGACAACAGCTGACTTTTCCGAACAAAACCTTTCATCCTGCACCTGCCTTATGAACCGTCGCCAGACGGCTTTGCAGCGGCTGCCGCATTCCAGAAGTCATTTTCCGCTATAATCGGAACCCCAAGTTCCCTGGCTTTTTCAACCTTATTCCCATATCCGCGCACCCAGCGTTCACTCCCAAGGCTTCCAACAATCAGATATTTCACCGATTTGGTAACCGAACTGCGCACCACGCCGCCAAGGTCGCGAATCTTGTCCTCAGCTTCCTCCCTGCTGCCGGTACGAAAATCGCCGGTTACCGCAAATGCCGCGGTAAAATCAATAGAATCCGGATGGCTGTAATATTCACTGGGCAGACCACGCCCGGATTTTCGGCGGACAGGTCGATGGCTTTTGGCAGGAGAAAGGTCGTAGCGTGAAATAAAGGTATCCATATCCCGCAATTTTCCGAGTTCGACAAACAATCTGCGGCATCCCTTTGCATCACTTAAGGCGTTATGATGATCAAGTGGTATATTATAGTAAGCGCACAAGGTATTCAGCCGGTGGTTTGGCAGGCTCGGCAGCAGCTTCTGTGCTGACCGGCAGGTACAGATATATTCCACCTCGCCCAACCGGAGATTATAATTTGCCAGCGTTGATTTGAGGAAAAACAGGTCAGCAGCCGATGCTGAATGTGCAACCAGCACACTTCCCTCAAACCATCTCTTGATTTCCTTCCAGACTTCCGGGAAGGTCGGCGCATCCGCTGCCATCTCGTCGGTAATCCCGTGAACCGAAAGGTTTTCTTTCTGCATCGGGCGCTCCGGATTGACCAATGCGTAATACTCAGTCATTCTGCCGTCACTGTCCTGATGCAGCAGCCCGATCGCGCAGATCTGACCGGTTGCATCGGCAGTCTCACAGTCAAAAAAGGTGTAGGCGTGTTTTCTGCGCACCGTCATCGACGGCTTTATCATCCCGATGCAGGTCTCCCAGTCTCGATACCTTCCTTTCAGCTGCCAGAATATCCCGGCAAGCTGTTCTGGCTGTGCGGTATTTTCCGGGAGTGCCTCTCCGGCAGCTTTTGCCAACTCTCGGATATTGAGGGTGAACATGACCGGCGGATACAGCCCACGGCGTTCCAGTGCAGCAGAAAGCGCTGCCGCCTCGTTTGCAGGACATACGACAAGGCTGTGGGTAAAATACCGACGCACTTCTCCCCAGACCTGTTCCAGTTCCGGCGCCTGTTCAAGCTGTTCACGACTGAGTCGGGCCTGTTCCAGCTGACGTGCAGGCGGCGTCTGGGTTGTGCTGATCAGAGAACCATACCGGCGCACCTGATCGCCATCCTGATGGAACAGCGACAGCGAATAGACCTCTGCTTTTGTGCCCGTTCCAAAAAAGCCGACTGTAATTGCTGTAAGCTGCATGGTTATATCCTCCGTCTGGCTGCGATCTTGTCCAGTATTTCCCGGTCAGCCGGGCAGAAAATGAACTGCCCGAGTTCTTCGGGAGCGACCCAGCAGATTTCCATATGTTCCAGCCGTCTGGGGACACCCGAGAGGATGGAGGCGGTATAGACCAGCATACTCAGGTGCATCTCGGGATAATCGTACTCGACCTCGTCAAACAGCTGCTGCGGACAGATTTCTACTGCCAGTTCTTCGCGGCATTCCCGAATGAGAGCCTGCTCAGGAGTTTCGCCGGGTTCAATTTTACCGCCGGCAAATTCCCACATACCAGCCAGAGCCTTACCCTCAGGACGGCGGCAGATCAGCAGTTTACCGTCCTGTTCAATCATAGCCGCGACAACCCGTATTTTTTTCTTTTCCATCATCACAACATCCCTTCGCCGTCAAATTTCCCATACCAGTATTATATACCACTCCCACCCATTTGACAAGGCGCGGCGGAATGCTTCCGTTGCCTGTTTGCCGGGATTTGTGCACGCCTCTGGAACTCAGCAACCGACAGCTTCGACCACGCCCAGACATAGAGAGATTGTGCGCACACACCTCTTGTCTGTTCACGCGAGCGCAGAGCGCGTGCCAAAGTCACGCACAAGGTAGTTATGATCATAATTAAAAAGTTTAGGTCAAGCCTTTTCAAAGGCTTGCAGGTCCAGGGCGGCGCCCGGTTTGCTTTGCAAACCACACAGTTTCCTGTGGAAACTGTCCGGTTCCCATAGGGAACCGTGGTCGCACATTCGCAGATGGCGAAATCTCCTATACGCAGTGCGCTCGGCACAGGGTGAATTTTCATAACAGTCCGGTGGACTGTTATGAAAAGAGGGGAGGGTTCGCAAGCGAACCCTGCGAGTTTGCACGCAAACTCGACCAGTTCCCGCAGGGAACTGTGTGCCCATGCAAGAGAGGGCTGCCCCTATCAAGCTGACAAAAAGCCGAAAGCCCCAAAAGGCTCCCGGCTCATTTTACTTACAATCGCAATTATTCGACAGTAATCATCTCGTATTCACGACTGCCCATGCCCAGCTTGACAGCATGTTCAAGACAGCTCTTCCAGTTGGTTTCCGGGTGAACGTCGGTGAAATGGTCATGGTGGCAGTGCTCACGCTCGGTATCCAGCACCGAACCGGTCATAACCGGCGCGCGGTTGCACAGATCTGCACAGCACTGATCCAGTGCGACCGGGTCAAACGATGCCAGCATGCCAATATCCGGGATAATCGGGATATCATTCTCGGCGTGGCAGTCGCAGAAAGGCGAGACATCCACAATCAGGCTGATATGGAAGTTTGGACGTCCGTCAATGACTGCTTTGGTGTACTCGGCGATCTTGCAGTTGAGAACGTCGTTTGCCTCATTGTAATCTGGGCTGACTGCGTCTTTGGGACATGCGCCGATGCAGCGTCCGCAGCCGACACAACGATCATGGTTGATGGATGCCTTGCGGTTTTCAATGGTGATTGCATCATGTGCGCAGTTCTTGCGGCAGAATCCACAGCCGACGCAGAGCGACTGATCGACCGAAGGTTTACCGGCAGAATGCATCTCCATTTTACCGCCTCGGGAACCGCAGCCCATGCCCAGGTTTTTGAACGTACCGCCAAAACCGGTCGCCTCATGACCCTTGAAATGGCTGAGAGAAATAACAATATCCGCATCCATAACAGCCTTGCCGATCTTGGCATTCTTGACGTAAACACCGCCTTCAACCGGCACCTCAACGTCATCGGTTCCTTTCAGACCGTCGCCGATAATAATCTGGCATCCGGTGGTAAAGGGGTTATAACCGTTTTCATATGCAGCGTCCAGGTGGTCAAGCGCATTTTTTCTGCGTCCGACATAAAGGGTATTGCAGTCGGTCAGGAAAGGACGTCCGCCCATCTCACGAACCATATCTGCGACAACTTTGGCATAGTTGGGACGTAGATAGGCAAGATTTCCGGGTTCACCGAAATGGATCTTGATAGCAGTGAACTTATCCTCAAAATCGATGCTGCCCATCCCGGCAGTCTTCAGAAGCTTGCGCAGCTTGTCCAGCTGGCTGACACCGTTTTTGCAGCGGAAACTGGTAAAATAAACCTTTGACTTTTCCATGATAATCCTCCTATTTTTTTACCATTATACAACCTTGAGTGGGCTCCATGTCAAGCATGCTGCCGCATATTCAAAAAAATCTTTATATCCATTGACAAGCAGGAAACCGTATGCTACAATTACTATATCAGATGTAGTACATCAGGTGTAGTACGACAGATAAAGTAAAGGAGTGTGAGTATTTGATCAGCAGCGATATCCTCCGTGGGTATAACGATATAATCCTGCTTGGACTGCTTATCGGGCAGGATTCCTACGGATATAACCTGATGCAGGAGATCGAGGTCCGCAGCGGGCATACCTGGCAAATGAAGGAAACGACCCTGTATTCAGTTCTCTCCAGACTGGAAAAAAACGGTCTGATCACCTCTTATTCCGGCAATGAAACGATGGGACGCAAACGGACCTATTTCCATATCACGCCGGAAGGGCTCACCTATTATCAGCAAAAATGCGCCGAATGGTTAGAAACCAAACAACTGATCGACCGGTTTACCCTGCCGACACTTCTTCCCTCTTCCGCCAGGCAAGAAGCGACAGAGTACCAGCTGGACAATTTCTTGAGTAAAACTA
>CALWWT010000085.1 GCA_944385325.1 uncultured Clostridia bacterium
ATGACGCAGGCAACGCCCAGATGACGGATGATCTCCGGCGCCTGTTCACGGGAAGAGCCACAGCCGAAGTTCTTGCCAGCAACGATAATATCGCCCGGCTGGATCTGTCCTGCCAGTTCAGGACGCAGCGGAGAAAAAGCGTATTTTTTCATATCATCAACCGTCTTGAGTGCCAGATATTCGGTCGGAATAATAATATCGGTATCGATATCATCGCCCAGCACCCAGATTTTTCCGGTAAAAGTGGACATGGTATTCAGTCTCCTTTATCAAATCAAATTGCAGACCAGTTTACTCAGCCGCAACAATCTTTCCTGCAATCGCCGAAGCGGTAACCGTCGCGGCAGAAGCAAGATAAACCTTGGAAGTCTTATGTCCGGCGCGTCCTTTAAAGTTACGGGTACCGGTCGAGACCAGCACTTCATTTTCGCCGATAACGCCCTGGCAGCTGCCCCAGCAGACTGAGCAGTTGCAGTTCATCACCATTGCACCTGCTTCCAGCAGCACATCGATGATGCCTTCCCGCAGTGCCTGGAGATAGACTTCATTGGACGCAGGAGAAACAATAAACCGGACATCCGGATGGACCTTTTTGCCCTTCAGAATCTTTGCAGCAACCCGCAGTTCGTCAATTCGTCCATTGTTGCAGGAACCGAGGAATGCTTCGTCAATTTTGACTTCTTCCAGTTCACGCAGCGGAATGACATCGTCTACAAAGTCAGGACGTGCGACAATCGGTTCGATCTTGTCCAGATCATACTCGTATACCTTTAGGAACTTTGCGTCCGGGTCGGAAACAAACATATTCTCCGCTTTTCTGCCTCTGGACTCGACATATTCCTTTACCTTCTCATCCGGCTCAACAATACCGGTCTTTGCGCCTGCCTCAACCGCAAGGTTGCACAGAACAAAACGGTCATTGACCGACAGGTTATGCGCGCCGTCACCGGCAAATTCCATGCACTTATAGTTGGCTCCGTTCGCGCCGATATCGCCGATAATCGTTAAGATCAGGTCGCGCGGATAAACGCCTTCCCGCAGTTTGCCGTGCAGGTTAAACCGCAGCGTTTCCGGTACCATGACCCAGCTTCCACCGGTAACCATGCCGTACAAAAAGTCGGTGCATCCGACACCGGTGCCAAACGCGCCCAGTGCACCATATGAACAGGTATGCGAGTCGGCACCGAAAATCAGCT
This sequence comes from uncultured Clostridia bacterium, assembly GCA_944385325.1. GTDB lineage: Bacteria > Bacillota > Clostridia > Oscillospirales > Ruminococcaceae > Faecivivens. The sequence goes on from CALWWT010000085.1 coordinate 1,197, forward strand.
GACCGGGTTCAACGTGGTTTTCAAACATGATCTGATGGCAGACGCCGCTGCCTTCATACATCTTGATATTATTTTCCCGTGCAAATTCCCGCATTTTTTTATGTACAGCCGCGGTTTTCGGGTTTTCGGCAGGGATATTATGGTCGACGATAAAGACGACCTTTCCAGGGTCGGCGATATGCGGCGTTTTGAGTTTATTCCGGTACATATCGATCGTCAGATGGGTGGTGCCGTCATTACTCATCAGCCAGTCAAGGTTGACCGAATGAATTTCGCCCGGTTTTACCTCGCTGACGTTGGCGGCGCGTGCAATAATTTTTTCCGCAATGGTCATGCCCATGATTTACTTCATCCTTTTCTGGTTATTGGTAAATATACATCAGAGGACGTTTTTCAGTCTTCCTTATTGAGGAAAGCAATCAGTCCGCCCGCATTCAGGATCGTTTGCATATATTCCGGAAGTTTGGTGCAGGCAAAGCTCTTGCCGTTCACGGTAACGGTTCCGTTTCCAAGGTCAACCTCAGCTTCCTCTCCAGCCTCGACATTCCCGGCAAGGTCGGCGCTGACCAATACCGGCAAACCGATATTGATCGCATTGCGGTAAAAGATACGGGCAAAACTGCCGGCGATGATCGCCTTGACTCCCAGTGCTTTCAGAACGCTGGGCGCCTGTTCACGGGAAGAACCGCAGCCGAAATTTTCGCCGGCGACGATAATATCGCCCGGACGCACCAGCTGTGCAAATGTCTCGTCCAGAGATTCAAAGGCATGACCTTTCATCTCGTCGATATTGGGCAGCAGAAGATACTGAGAAGCCAGAATCTGGTCGGTATCCACGTCATTTTTGAATTTAAAGATTTTGCTCATAACCTGATATCATCCCTTTATCTATCATTTCTGCATCCGGTCAGAGAAGCTATCTTCCTGACCGACAACTTTTGTTTCTATTATAAATGATAAACCCATTTTTGTAAAGACCCGGTCCGGTGTCCGGACCGACAATTTGCCGATGTGGTGCCACGCCTTAACTGCTCAGCAAACGAACGTTGATTCCCCGCTCAAACACATCTATGTTCACGGTGTCCGGACCGACAATTTGCCAATGTGGTGCCACGCTTTAACTGCTCAGCAAACGAACGTTGATTCCCCGTTCAAACACATCTATGTTCACGGTGTCCGGGCTGACAGTTTGCTGGAATATTTACCGCGGCAGAATGCCAAAGGTATACCCTTTCTGACGGGCGGTATCAATAAATTCGCCCAGTATCACCGCATTCGTCTTGGAAACAGCGTGCAGCAGATAGATTGCGCCCGGATGCAGGGCAGAAGTTG
>CALWWT010000086.1 GCA_944385325.1 uncultured Clostridia bacterium
TGAACCCTGACAATACCGTTTTGGAAGAACTGTGGAGCCGTTATCCCGGAAAAACCGAGACGGAGATCCGCAATGAACTGGGACGGGTGCTGCTTTCAGGCGAAGACGTCTATAAAAAAGTCAGTGTCCTTTCGGGCGGCGAACGGGCAAAGCTCGCTTTTGCGGTGCTGATGGCCGAGCGTGGAAACTTCCTGATGCTGGACGAACCGACCAACCACCTCGACCTGCGCAGCAAGGAAATCCTTGAGGACGCGCTGGCTGAATTTCCAGGAACGATGCTGTTTGTATCCCATGACCGTTATCTGCTGCGGAGAGTACCCGATAAGATTATCGAAATCTTTTCCGACCATGTCGAGGTGTTCCCCGGAAACTATGACTATTATATGGAAAAGATGCAGGATAAAGAACGTGCCGCTGCCCTTGCAGCCGCACAGGCAGCACCTCCGCCTCCAGCACCGCCCAAAGCAGGCGCTGTCAGCTACAACCGCGGCAAGGAACAGCGCGCTGCTTCGGCACGCATCCGGGCACGGCTGAAGGCACTTGAAACGCGGCTGGAAGAGATCGACGAGGAAGTAGCAGAGATTGAAGCACGGATGTCGGGTGAGGAGCTGGGATATGAAGAGCTTCAGCAGCTGTGTGAACAATTGGAAGCACTGCACTCCGAACAGGACGCCGATATGGAAGAATGGCTGGAACTGTCGGAAGGCTGATTGATACAGAAAGGAATTATAATGGAAAAGATTACAAAGCAGAAGGTACTGCTGCACTGCTGCTGTGCGCCCTGTTCATTGTCCTGTATTGACCCGTTACGGGAAGAAGGAATCGAACCGGTCGCCTTCTGGTATAACCCCAATATCCACCCATGGAAAGAGTACCAGGCAAGAAGAGACTGCCTGCTCACCTATGCGCCGACGATTGGAATGGAAGTGCTGGTCAAAGAGGACTACGGTCTGCGGGAATTTGTCCGGCATGTCGCGGATAACATCGACGGACGGTGCACCTGGTGCTACGAGCACCGGCTGGAAGAAACGGCACGGTTTGCGGCTGAAAACGGGTTTGCCTCCTTTACGACCACCCTGCTGGCAAGTGTCTACCAGCGGCATGAGCTGATCGCGGCGGCTGCCGAACGGTTTGCAAAAGAGTATGGCGTGCAGTTTTTGTACCGTGATTTCCGCCCCAATTTCCGGGATGGAAATCAGCGGGCGCGTGAACTTGGATTTTATATGCAGAAATACTGCGGCTGCGTCTTCTCGGAAGAAGACCGGTATCAGAAACAGATTCTGCGCGACAAAGAAAAATTTTCACCTGCGGCAGCGGAATGATCTTGTGATAATAAAAAGGTGTATGCGCAAAAACGCATACACCTCAGCTTGTCGATAAAATCAATTTTTCTGATTTTTGTCCGCCGTTGCCGCCTGCCGCGCCAACGGCTACGTTTTTTTAGGGGTTGCGCGCCAGAGGCGCGCCCAGGGCAGGCTTTCCCAGAAAGCCTTTTTGCAACGCGAACCGTCCGCCCCTGGACCTGCTTTAAAAAACTTACAGTGTACTTGCAAACTGTAGGACTTCTGAATAAGCCGCTTATAACCTGAACTTTTTCGACAGCCTGAATATATCCAGTATAACATTTTCCGAAAGGAAAAGCAAATTCAGCTATTCCGGCAGCTGGTTTGTATTTTTTTCTGATTGCCGACCGGTAAATTCGGTCATCCACGGCCGGTAGCGCATCGCCAGATGGGTGCGCTGGCAGACCGGGTTTTGCCGCTGCGGAATGGAAACATGTTCAAAATAATCCTGCCACATCGCCTGGAACGCCGCTTCTTCCTTTCCAATGGGCGGAAGAACCAGCGAATCGATCTCGATAAATTCTTTCCTTTGCGGCGTGTGCATAAAAGCGGTATGGTGCTTTTGGTCATATATCATGAACTGCTCGCCGGGAAACCGCGCCGAAAAATGCTGTGCCAGTATCGGGAGCACCTGGTTTTTGGGCGAGATGACGCTGACCAGCACCCCGTTATGCTCGGTAAAACGGACAAATCCGGTCAGCAGGTGGGCTTCGTTGCGCATTGCCCGGAGCGCTTTGCAGACATTGTTGACGTCCGGGTCGGTATAGTTGACCGCGGCAGACGGACCGTAACGGAAAAGCTGGTGAATCAGCCGCAAAAGGCTTACCTCCCGGTTGACCATGCAGTCGCATAAAAATCCGTCCCGTATCATCTCCCAGATCCTGGCAGACAGCCGCTTCAGCCCTTTTTCCACCCGTCTTGCTTTGTCCGGGCAGGTGGCAATGCCGGTCATCGCCAGTAAAAACGGCTGCTGCTGCTCCGGTGTCTGGATGACAGTGGGAATCTCCCTGCGTACAAAGCTTTCAAATACGCAGCTTAAAAAACCATCCAAGCTCCCGTCATAGAGATATCCTGTCATAATCCTGCCTCCTGTATCCGATGGCTGTTGGTCTGTCCGGACGGCATCCACGCCGCTCCGTCCAGAAGATTTAACTGTTCCGGCTGGTGCCCCGGCAGCTGGGAAACGGAAGTTTCGCTTAACAGCGACCGCCGCGCCGTCTCGGGTGAAAACCGCAGGTATTCCATCATCTTCCCCTTACAGGTGATAAAATACTGCGCCCTTTTTAAAACCACACCGATTTTTTTCAGCCCGTCAAAATCCAAAGCACCGCTTCTTCTTGCCTGCAAGATCCTCGTCGCCGAACGCACCCCGATTCCCGGAACCCGCAGCAGCACTTGCTGCGGCGCCGCGTTGACCTCGACCGGGAAAAATTCCGGATGGGACAGCGCCCAGTTGCATTTTGGGTCAAGATACGGGTCAAAAAAGGGATGCGCTTCGTCCAGGATTTCGTTGGCAGAAAACCCGTAAAACCGCAGCAGCCAGTCCGCCTGGTACAGCCGGTGTTCCCGTAAAAGCGGCGGACGGACTTCTTTGCCGGGCAGCGCCGGGTCGTCATTGAGCGGAATATAAGCCGAGAAAAAGACCCGCTTGAGCGAAAAACGCCGGTACAGCGCTTCCGACAGGGTCAGGATCTGATAATCGCTCTCCGGCGACGCACCGACGATCATCTGGGTGCTCTGTCCGGCAGGCGCAAACTTTGGCGCATGGCGGTAACGGACAATCTCCTGCCGGTTTTCGGCAATGCCGTCGCCGATCTGCCGCATGGGCGCCAGAATCGCACGCCGGTTTTTGTCCGGGGCAAGCAGAGCAAGGCTCCCGGCGCTGGGCAGCTCGATATTGACGCTCATCCGGTCGGCAAGCATTCCCATCCGTTCGATCAGCCGCGGGTCGGCGCCGGGAATCGCCTTGGCATGAATGTAGCCATAAAAACGATATTCAAACCGCAGGATCTCCAAAGTTTTAATCATTTGTTCGCATGTGTAGTCGGGATTGCGCAGGACACCCGATGAAATGAACAGCCCTTCAATATAGTTGCGCCGGTAAAACTGCATCGTCAGGTCAGCCAGCTCCTTCGGTTCAAAGGTCGCCCGCTTAACATCATTTGACCGCCGGCTGAGACAGTATTTGCAGTCGTGGACGCAGGAATTGGAAAAAAGTACCTTGAGCAGCGAAACACACCGCCCGTCCGCTGTGAAGGTGTGGCAGATACCTGCGGCTGCCGCGCTGCCGATTCCGCCGGGACCGGGCGTCTTATCCACACCGGAAGAGGTGCAGGCAACGTCATATTTTGCCGCATCGGCAAGAATGGTCAGTTTTTGCAGGGTATCCATAGAACAAACTCCTCTCTGGTTCGATTCTGTTCAATTAAAGTATAGAACATCTATTCTCGCTTGTCAAGAGGATAGCAAAAATTTGTTCTTGATTTTTCTTGCACACGGAAATCAATTTTGGGAGATCAGATGGTTTACCGTCCACCTTTCCCTCCGCGTTACGGCGGGAAAGGCTACGTTTTTTTTGGAAAGGCTGCTCGCGGAGCGCGCCCACGGCGCGCAACCCCTAAAAAACGCAGCCGTTGGCGCGGCAAGCGACAACGGCGGACAAAAATCAGAAATATTGGTTTTATCGACAAGCTGAAATTATTTCCAGGCTGTCGAAAAAGTTCAGGTTATAAGAGGCTTATTCAGAAAATCCTACAGTTTGCAAGTACACTGTAAGTTTTTTAAAGCAGGTCCAGGGGCGCAGCCCCTGGGCGCGCTCCGCG
>CALWWT010000087.1 GCA_944385325.1 uncultured Clostridia bacterium
ACTCCTGCCAAATACAAACCTTTGCTAAAGCCATCTTCCCAAGGTTTAAATGAGTGAGACATATCAGACATAGCGCCCCATATTCCCACAATCTTTCCATTTGCGTCTTTCTTTGCTAAATGTGCTATTTCACTAAAGTGACTGTTTGCATCATCCCACAATTTCTGAATAAAACCTTCACCATCTAACGTTGAACCCTCTTTTCCAATGACAACAAATGCTTTTTTAGTGACTTTAACCATTATTTGCCTCCCTAATAAATTAAGGTTGTCAATTCATCAAATTATGGTAATTTTAATTTTAGTAAAGACCTTTTGACAGCAGAAATGCAAATATTATTTTTTATCGTGTTCATCCAGCCAGGCGAGGATTTCTGCGGCGTGGGCGTCCGGTTTGACTTTTGGGAAGACTTTCTCAATTATGCCGTTTTCATCGATCAGATAGGTAGAACGTACGATACCCATGCTGACTTTACCGTACATCTTTTTTTCTTTCCAAACGTCATAGCTTTGGATTACTTCCAGTTCCGGGTCGGAAAGCAGGATAAAGGGCAGTTCAAACTTGGTCGAAAAACGCAGGTGGGATGCCTGTGAATCCTTGCTGACGCCGATGACAACGATATCACGCGCCTGATATTCCTGATAAGCGGAGGCAAAGCCGACCGCTTCACGGGTGCATCCGGGCGTATTGTCTCTGGGATAGAAATATAAAACGACCTTTTTTCCGGCAAAGGACGCCAGACTGACCATATCGCCATTTTGGTCGGGAAGGGTGAACAGCGGAGCTTTGGTATTGGGTTCGAGCATGATTAGTTTTCCTCCTTGATAAAAATATAGGTTTGTCCGGTAGATTTTTGAGGCAGATATCGGTATCCAAGCCGGCCAAAGGTGCGTACACCTTCCGGTGTTTCGATCTGGTTTTCGGCAAGAAAACGCACCATCTCACCGCGTGCCATTTTACATAACGTCCCTTTTTCGACCAGTTTACCTCCTGACTGCTGAGCAAAAATACAGGTGATCATAGTAGTTTTCTCTGTCAGATGCCGGGAGACACAACGGCTGTATTCTTTGGACGCAAGGTTTAAGATACAATCACTTTCCGCGGTCAGCTGTTCGGCAATGCGGCTCCCCCAGTATTCATACAGATTTTTATGCCCATCGATTTCCAGTTTTGCCTGCATTTCCAGCCGGTAAGGCGATACGCCGTCAAATGGACGGAGAATGCCATACATTCCGGAAAGAATGCGTAAATGCCGCTGGATGTATGCCAGCTCGCTGTCGGTAAATACACCCGGAGCCATATACTGATACTGAATGCCGTCATAGGCAAGGATTGCAGGAGTCAGCCCGCTTCGCAGGTTGATCTGCTCAAGCCGTCGGATATTCTGCTGTAAAATCTGGTCGTTGCATTTCCAAAGCGTTTTTAGCTGATCGGGTGTCATGGACTGTAATTTATGGATAAGCTGTTCCGCCTGATCGATAAAGACAGGCAGTCCCTGACAATCAAAGCTGTCGGTATCTGTCCGCATTTTCTTGGCAGGAGAGATGATGATCTGCATAAAAATCCTCTTGTGCGGTTATTTGGAAGACTTCTGATATTCAGGGCACTGGTACCGTCTTTTGCCTTTGGTTTTTCTGCCATATTCAATGGCAGCCGTAGGGCATCCGTTCAGACAGGCAGTACAGTGGGTGCAGTTGCTTCCCCAGACAGGCCGTCCGTTTTTCAGATGGATATTGTTGAGCGGGCAAAGACGGACGCATTTTCCGCATCCGGTACAGCGGTCGGTTGTATAAAAAGGTGTGGTTTTGATCTGGAATCGGTAGAATCCCTGATTGACAACGCCGCTTTTCAGTTTATCCAGCCAGTTGTGCGTCACCGCTGGAAAATTTTCACCCTTACGGATACAGTCAGCAGCTTTCGTCAGAGAATCGGAAGCTTTGCTGATCATTTCCCGGCTCTTATCCGGATCGGGTGCAGGGAACATGATAATATAGTTATCCGGCATGGCGGTCGACCAGACGCCATGGAATTGCAGTCCCTTTTCTTTGCAAAGCGCGGCGATTTCCTGATCGGCATTACCGGTTTCGCCGCCGCAGGTCAGAACAAAATAAGCGTCCCGGTTGTCTAAAAATCTTGTTTCCCGGATAAAATCAGCAAAAATATGCGGCATCTGCCAGCTGTAGGTAGGCGCGACAAAAACCCAGGGTGTCTGGGAATAGAATTCCCCTTTTTGGTTATTTTTGATCCATGCACCAGCGTCAGTGATCGAATCATTCAACTGATCTGCCAGCAGATGTGCAGCAAAGCGGCTATTGCCGGTGGCAGAAAAATAAATAATCATAGTATTCCCTCCATGATCCAGTAAATATCACGACGCGATGTCGTATGGCCAGTCATTGATGCCGCCGAATTCATATACCTGTGTGTATCCCAGTTCAGCGAGCGCCAAAGCGGCGGTTTTGCTTCGGTTTCCGCTCCGGCAGTAGACAAGCAGCAGGGTGTCTTTATCCGGAATCAGCTGTTCAGCAGATTCCCGATCAATTGAGCCGACAGGAAAAAGAACAGCTCCCGGAATATGACCGCTTTCATATTCATCTGCCTCCCGGACATCCAGAATCAGATAATCCGATTGGGAATCCATCATGTCTTTTGCTTGATCAGCCGTGATCTGCTGATAAGCGTTTTGGCTATCATTCTGGGTTTGACAGTCTGTCATCCAGCAGCTAAGCGCAATGAGCAGACAACAGATCAGCGTTTTTCCCGTAATTTTTTTCAAACAGTTCACCTCAGCTTTTATCTGGAAGAGGAGTTTTCTCTTTCTTTTTTAGAGAACGCAGATAAGCCTTTTGATCAGGTGAGATCCGCAGGCTTTCAATAGCTTTCTGGATGGTTTTATTGTGAGTCCATGTCTCCAGACTGCCGTTTTCCAGATAACAAATGGTCTGATCATATTGTTTGGCAAGAGCGGTCGCAAAATACCACGCAACCATCATCCGCACATAATATTCAGAATTTTGTATATTTTTTACCCAGTCCAGGTATTCAGAAGAAAACCGGTTATCCAGATAAAACCGCATCAAAACCCCAATTCCAAACCGGATGGTATAAGTTTCTCCGGATGACAGCCATCGTTCAACCGATCCCGTCAGTCCGTCCGGATAATGCCGGAAAGCGGCAGGAGACAGCAGGTCACAGGTTGCCCAATTGTCGACATACGGTAAAAACCGGTCAAGTGCTTCAAAAACATCTGCTTCTTTCATCCGGTTGATCAGCATTCCATGCAGATTGTTTTCGTCGTAATATGCATGCGGAAGCTGCTGCAAAAAAAGTGCAGCAGAAGGTGTTTTCTCAAATTCAGCGGCAAATTTTCTCAGTACCGGAATACGGATACCGATTACTTTTTCCGGACTGATTCCGGGAATCAGCCGGCATTGGAACCGTTTATATTCTTCATCCCGCAGATCAAATAATGCAGTTTGCAGCTGTCTTTCCCACTCATTCATATCAATACTCCATTGCAATGGTCAATCTCATGCTGGATAATCTGAGCCGTCCAACCGGAAAATGTTTTGATCCGGACAGAAAAGTTGCTGTCCTGGTACCGAACCTTGATCGACCGAAACCGTACAGCAGGACGTACCCCTTCCAGAGATAAACAGCCTTCTTCCGTTTCATATCTTCCCGATGCGCGGATAATCTCAGGATTATACATCAAAAGCAGCATACCATCTGCATTGACGGCAATGATGCGTTTATGAAAACCGATCATGTTTGCAGCCATGCCCACGCATTCCTGCTCATGCGCCCGGAGCGTATCCAGTAAATCCTGTCCTATATGGAGGTCAGCTTCTGTTGCCGCGGCAGATTTGCGTGCAAGGGAAATCGGGTCTTTATTGATCGGGTAAATCATGAAATTAATTCCTTTCTGACTGGATGTATTCAAGGATATTATAATCTGACCATCTGATAAAGTCAACGGAATGGCTGTATTTTTGTTAATATTGTTTAGAATACGGATGTAAGCATATTTTATCTATTGGTCTTGACGGCATCAATACAACGTGATATACTTTAAAAGTAAGTACACGTTTTTTGTCAAATAATGTCGAATTAACGGATAGTGAGGCGGCTATAATGGTCAAAAATACTAAAAATATGTTTTTGAATATGTTTTTGCGTCTAATGATAAGTTTCCTGATATTAGCCTTTTTAGCCGTCGTACTATCTCCTGCCGGGAAAGTCGGCGCAATTGTCCATTGGGATGGGATAAAGAATAAGGATAAAGTAATTGTTATTGACCTTACCCATGATATTGTGCCGGTTGGAACAGGCTATGTATATGAAGAGCGGTGTGTAAAAGGAGCGTATGATAGTGACGCGCTGTTCAGGGACAGCAATAACAATATAGAAAATATTAAAATTGATTATGATTTTGGAAATCCGGATGCTGCCGGGAAAGACTATGGAAAAGTGGAGTTGGCGGATAATTTCCTGTGTTACACACCCGGAGCGGACGCGGAAAACATGGTCATACAGGTATTGCTGAAACTGGAAGTCAATCCGGTAAATATTGTGGAGACATATCGGTTTGATTTTCAGGTGGGTCAGGGAGAAGCTGACGCTGAAAGCGGCGGACTGAAAAACCTTGGTTATCAGTTGGATAATGGGCAGATTTTTTCAGTCGAAAATTATGATGCCGAAATTCAGGAGTATCAGATCATGCTGCCGCCTGAAACACCGGAAGGCACAAGGGTCACCTTGACGGGAACACCTTTAAATGCACAGGCTTCTGTCAGTGTGGAACCTGATGCAGTCAGCGTATCCTCTGAAACAAATACACAGGTCCTGACTGTAACGACAGAGGATGGAAAGGTGCGGGATTATACCGTACAGTTTGCAATTGCGCCGCCGGAGATACAGCCTTCGGTTGCTGTAAATGGAATAAAATATGAAAGTGGAAGTACACTTCTGTTGGATTTTCAGCAGCCGGTTGAAATCTGTATCGACACAGGTTCCGGAACCGTTCAGGCAGACCGCTTTGCTGTTTGTATAGAAGATGTAATGGCTCCGGGATGTTTGCCTGCGCTCAGAGATGTCGATGGAATTTTTCCAGAGATCGAGGAGAAAGTGTCAGGCAAGGGCACGTCACAGGTTACGGTACGTTTTTACTATGGGACCGGACCGCAGGAGATGTATACAGATGTTGAACTGACGGTCAAAACCCGTGCCGATTATGATCTGCTGCAAGAAATGGTGGAAGATATCCCTTTGGATTTAAGCTTGTATACTGCTGAAACGGTAAAGAATTTGCAGCAGCTCACCGAAAATATTGATTATGCTCTTGATTATTCTGCGCAGCCGTCCGTTTCCAAATTGGCTTCGGATATTAAAAAAGCAATTGCCGCATTGGAATACCGTCCGGCTGATTATAGCCGGATCGATCAGTTGGTCGAAAAACTGGATATTTTTCCGGATATTTATACATCAGAAAGTATCGATGCCGTCCGCAAAATCGTTGAGTGTATTCAGCCAGAGCTGAATATCTGCTCCCAAAATATGCTGGATGACTGTGCGGACAAGCTGCAAAAGGCAATTGACGGGCTGACGGTTCGTTCGGAAGAATACACCGAATTACATAACCTTTTCTTGCAGGTACCGGAAGACCTGAGCATTTACAGTCAAGTTACGGTCAACAAGCTCGAAGAGACCATGGAGACAGTCAGACAGCAGGCATCTTCCGTTTCTGCTGAGGAACTGACTGTCCAGATGCTGCAGGCAATCAATGGGCTGCGGCTGATTGGGAGCGTCGATTTTTCGCAACTTGAAGCGTTTATCGCGGCCATACCGGACAGTTTTGACTGGTATACAGACCAGACTGTACAGGCTGTACACCAATGGAAAGATTATGCACAGGCTTTGATGCAGGATGAGGATGTTTTACAGGAACAGGTAGATGAATGCCTCAGGCAGCTGGAAATGGCAGTTGAAGGATTGAGACTGCGTAAAGCGGATTACAGCATGATAAACAAGGTGCTTGACCAGCTGCCGGACGATCTGTCGGAATATACGACGGCTTCGGCAGAAACCGTTACCAGATTGATTGCGTCCATTGATTGGGAACTGGACATTACCCGTCAGCAACAGCTGGATTTGCTGGCGGAACAGCTGCTAGAGTCGATCAATAAGCTGGTGCTCAAGCCGCAAACAGTTTCGGAGGGGAACACGGTTCCGGAGGAAAACCTGGTTCCACAGTGGAACCAGGATGAAACGCCGCCTGTCATGACCCCGGAAATTATCATTCCGGAAAGTATACCTCTTTCTTCGGGAGCAGATGTCGGCTGGAAGAAGGAAAACGGTCAAACTGTTTTTTACCAGAATGGCAAAAAGGTTACCGGATGGCAGGAGATGGAAGGAAACCGGTATTATTTTACCGAAGATGGATATCTGGTTACTGGATGGCTGCAATTGGAAGATGGATGGTATTACCTTGGAAAGGATGGGATACAGCAGACCGGCTGGATAAAGCTTGGAAACGCGTGGTATTATCTGATGCCCAAAACCGGCGTGATGGCAGCGGATGGACGGAAAATGATCGAAAATGAAATCTACTGTTTTTACGACTGGGGCGGTATGATGAATACGGTCTGGTATCAGCTGGGGACGCAATGGTATTTCTTTAACGGCGGCGGTCATATGGTAAAAGAACAGTGGGTTTTGTGGAAAGGGGAGTGGTACTATCTCACCTCTGACGGCAAAATGGCTGTTGACACCATTACGCCTGATGGATACAAAGTGGGCAAGGACGGCGTATGGATTCCATAAACGGGAGAAAACCTCGTAAAACAGGATTGTTTTCTCTGTTCAAACCGTTTCAAATGTGGTATAATATTTTATACTGCGGTTATTCTGTCCGCAAACCACGATTTATTGAGACGCCTTTGAAAGGAAAGAAAATATATGTCAATCCCTATGGATCATATCCGCAATTTCTGTATTATTGCTCATATCGACCACGGCAAATCCACCCTTGCCGACCGCATTCTGGAAAAGACCAGCTCGGTTGCCATGCGTGAGATGGAAGACCAGCTGCTGGATGACATGGATATCGAGCGTGAGCGGGGAATTACCATCAAAGCCCGTGCGGTAACCCTTGACTATACCGCCAAAAATGGTGAAGTTTATAAGTTTAATCTGATCGATACGCCTGGTCACGTTGACTTTAACTATGAGGTATCCCGTTCACTGGCAGCCTGTGAGGGTGCAGTGCTGGTTGTCGACGCGTCGCAGGGTATCGAGGCACAGACGCTGGCAAACACCTATCTGGCGGTTGATCACGATCTGGAAGTCGTTCCGGTCGTCAATAAAATTGACCTGCCGGCTGCTGATCCTGAGCGGGTGTGCCATGAGATTGAGGATGTGATCGGGCTTCCGGCAATGGATGCGCCGCGTATCTCCGCAAAAGCCGGTATCGGCATTGAAGAGGTCATGGAGAAAATTGTCAGCGATATCCCGGCTCCGTCTGGAGATCCGGAGGCTCCGCTTCAGGCACTGGTATTCGATTCTTATTATGATTCCTACCGCGGCGTTATTATTTACGTCCGTATCAAGGAAGGAACGCTCACCAAAAACAGCCGTATCCGCCTGATGGCGACCGGCGCAGAATTTGATGTTGTCGAGATTGGTCACATGGGTGCCAAAAAGCTGGTTCCCTGTGATGTACTGGAGGCGGGCGATGTTGGTTATATCACCGCTTCGATCAAATCGATTGCGGACACCCGGGTCGGTGATACTGTTACACTGGCAGATAATCCTGCATCGGAACCGCTGGCAGGTTACCGCAAGGTCAACCCGATGGTCTATTGCGGTATCTATCCGGCTGATGGCGCAAGATATCCCGATCTGCGGGAAGCACTTGAAAAATTGCAGCTGAATGACGCTTCCCTCTCTTTTGAGCCGGAAACGTCGATTGCACTGGGGTTTGGTTTCCGGTGCGGATTTTTGGGACTGCTGCATCTGGAAGTTATACAGGAACGTCTGGAACGGGAATTCAATCTCGATCTGATCACGACTGCTCCGTCGGTTATCTACCGGCTGACCAAAACAGACGGCAGTGTCCTGTATATTGACAATCCGACCAACTATCCTGACCAGACGCTGATCGCAAAATCAGAGGAACCGTATGTCACCGCCAATATTCTGACGCCGGTTGATTTTGTCGGCAATATTATGACCCTTTGCCAGCAGCGCCGCGGTATTTACCATGGTATGAGCTATCTGGAAGAGACGCGCGCCGAGCTGCATTATGAACTGCCTTTGGGCGAAATTATTTATGACTTTTTCGATGCGCTCAAGTCCCGTACCAAAGGGTATGCGTCCTTCGACTATGAGTTTAAAGAGTATAAAGAGTCCAAACTGGTGAAACTGGATTTCCTGCTCAACGGAGAGATTGTCGACGCGCTTTCGTTTATTGTATTTGCCGATTCGGCATATCCGCGCGCGCGTAAAATCGCGGAAAACCTTAAGGAAAATATTCCGCGGCAGCTGTTTGAAGTTCCGATTCAGGCGGCGATCGGCGGAAAGGTTATTGCCCGGGAAACCGTCAAGGCAATGCGCAAGGACGTCCTTGCCAAGTGTTACGGCGGTGATATTACCCGTAAGAAAAAGCTGCTGGAAAAGCAGAAAGAGGGCAAAAAACGGATGCGTCAGCTGGGCAGCGTAGAGGTTCCGCAGGAAGCCTTTATGGCGGTTCTCAAGCTGGATGATTAAGATTGTTTGCTAAAAAACAAAAAGCTGCGGCACGCGTTTAAATGCGTACCGCAGCTTTTTTACGGGATTTTACAGTTTGCGCAGCCCTTTGGGGTAATGGTTTTTGATTCTCCGTCCATCCGACTTTCCCCAGCCGAGCGGGTAACAGCCGCCGGCTTCTTCCAGTACAACCACTATCCATCCTTTTTCAGCCGGGATATCCAGTGTATCGCCTTTCAGGAATCGCTCTGCCAGTTCAAGGGGAACCGGAACCGTCCGGATAAAATCTTCTGCTTTCAGAGCCAGCGCCAGCGCATGTGCCGGTTCAAAGCGATTTTTGCGGAAACTTCCCAGATGCAGACCGCTTCTGACCACTTTCAGCCGGTCAGAAGGAAGTGTACAGGCAGGCAGCCGGTAGAGTTCTTCCCCAAACAGGGTAAAATATCCTGCCTCCAGCAGATCGGCAGCAGATGCCGTCAACACCTGTTCACAAAATTCCCGATACAACTTTTTACAGCCGGTATCCAGCATACCGCTTCCCAGCGGAAAAGACGGATAAGCCGGCGGACATCCGGGAACCTCTGCCGATTTTTCCATTGCCGCGACAAAATGCCCTTCACCATGGACCTTATGCGGCCAGACACGCATGGTTTTTTCCAGCCTGTCAACAGCTGCCATTCCATCCGGCAAAAACGCGGGATTGCCGGGTGTAAAATGCTGTTCCAGCCCGGTATCGACCAGCCGGAATTCAGGATGCGCTGCGATAAACCGGCAGATTGCCGCTTCATCCTCGTCGGGAGCAAATGTACAGGTCGAATAGACCATCCTTCCGCCCGGAGCCAGCATACGGGCAGCAGCTTCAAGAATTTGTGCCTGTCTTGCCGCGCACATCTTAACATTATCGCTGCTCCATTCGGTCAGCGCGATATCATTTTTCCGGTACATTCCTTCACCGGAGCAGGGTGCATCCACCAGGATGCAGTCAAAAGTATCGGGGAAACGTTCTGCCAGCCGGTCGGGTGTTTCGTTGAGTACCAGCGCGTTGGAGATACCCAGCCGTTCGATATTCTGCGAGAGGATTTTTGCCCGGGATGCCACGATTTCATTGGCGGCCAGCAGACCTTCTCCTCTCATCTTCCCAGCCAGCTGGGTGGTTTTGCCTCCGGGTGCCGCGCACAGGTCAAGTACCAGCGGATTTGGCTTATCCGGCAGAAGCATTGCCTCGGCTGCCGACATGGCGCTTGGTTCCTGAATGTAATAAAGCCCGGCTTCATGCAGCGGGCTTTTGCCGGGACGATCCTGTTCTCCATAATAAAACCCTTCCAAAACCCATGGGATTTGTTCCGGTGCGCCTGTAAACAGCAGCTTTCCATGGCGTGAAATCAACTGTTCAGGCGAGATTTTCAGCGGATTGACCCGCAGACCATGGTACCGCGTCCCAAGTGAAAAGTTTTCCAGAAAAACAGGGTACTCTTCTCCCAGCATATTCTGCATCCTTTCAAGGAATGCAATTGGAAATCCGGTTTTCTGATCCAGCTCCATTTTTTACCTCACAAGCCGATTCAGCTATGCTCAGGCTGGGGACGGAACTGGATCTCGCCGGTAGCGGCGTCCATGCCGTCAACAATTGCCAGTGATTCGACACGGATACCCATCTCTCTGAGTTCCTGTCCGCCCTTCTGGAATCCTTTTTCAACTGCGATGCCAACGCCTTCCAGTGTTGCGCCAGCTTCTTTGAGGATCTCGATCAATCCCAGAACCGCGCAGCCGTTGGCAAGGAAGTCGTCAATAATCAGGATATGGTCATCCGGACCGATAAATTTCTGGGATACGATAACGTTGTAGATCTTTTTATGGGTAAAGGATTCAATTTTTGCCGAATAGACATCGCCGTCCAGGTTGATGCTCTGCGACTTTTTGGCAAAGACGACCGGAACGCCGAAATGCTGTGCGGCAATACACGCAATACCGATGCCGGAGGCTTCAATCGTCAGGATTTTGTTGATGGGACAGTCAGCAAACAGTCTTGCCCATTCCTTTCCAAGGGCATTGAACAGGTCGGTATCCATCTGGTGATTGAGAAAACTGTCAACTTTCAGAACGTTTCCTTCTTTAACAACGCCATCCCGGGCAATTCTTTCTTCCAGCAGTTTCATAGTCTTATTCCTTTCGGTATAGATTTTGATGAAGTATACGGTTTGGATATCTGTGTGGCCGGTTTGTTTGGACCGGCTTTATCTGCGTTGAGTATTTACCTTCTATTTTCCAACTTTTTTTGCATTTTTGCAAGGGGCAATTGCGAGAAAAAGCCAATTTTGGTTGAAAAAATAAGCCATCAAAACTGACAGTTTTTGATATTTTTTTACAGAAGAAGTCTTACTGCTAGATTTTCAGAAAAACTGATGAGAGTCTGTGCAAAATATGCTATAATGAAACAGTCCAAAGGAAATGGGTTTTTGACCAGTCAGAAAATGAGAAAGGGACATAGATCATGAAGGATAGATCAAATGACAACGAAAAATTTTATGCGCGCTTTATCCCCAAGCCGCGTATGACCCGCAAACAGCACCAGCAGGCGATCTGGGAAGACGGTTTTGACGATGACGACGATGAGGATGAAACCGAAGATGACTACGAGATCATTGGTGATGAGGAGATCGTATTTGACCAGCCTGAAACGCAGCCTGTAAAACAACCGGCAGGACATGGTTCTTCTTCCCGACCGGCGGATGCCCGCTGTCCGGTTTCCAAAAAATGCTCCGGCTGCCAGATGCAGAACCTCACCTACCAGGACGGTCTGCGCTGGAAACAGGCGCAGGTCGTCAAGCTGCTGGGACAGTATGGGCGGGTACAGCCAATTATTGGAATGGAAAACCCGACCCATTATCGCAATAAGGTGCAAGTCGCTTTCGGGATGACCCGTCAGCATAAGATCATTTCGGGTGTCTGGCAGTCACGGGAGCAGAAAATCACGGTGGTTGACCGCTGTATGATCGAAGACAGCGCCGCTTCGGAAATTGCCATCACTGTCCGCAAGCTGCTTTCTGCCTTTAAGATGACGGCGTGGACAGAGCAGGAAGGCGGATTTTTACGCCATCTGCTGATTCGCAGAGGCTTTGCGACCGGACAGATCATGGTGGTACTGGTTGCGGGTACGCCGGTTTTTCCGTCCAAGAAAAACTTTGTGGCGGCGCTGCTGCGCGCCCATCCGGAGATCACAACGGTCGTTTTCACAGTAAATAACAGCGATACCAATCTGCTGCTGGGCGACCGGGAAGAGGTTCTTTACGGCAAGGGTTATATTGAAGATGTGCTGTGCGGGCTGACTTTCAGAATCTCTCCGAAATCCTTTTATCAGGTCAATCCGGTTCAGACGGAAGTCCTCTACCGGACGGCTATTGATTTTGCCGGTCTGACCGGAAAGGAAACCGTTCTCGACGCATATTGCGGCATTGGTACAATTGGACTTGCGGCAGCATCGGGAGTACGCCGGGTGATTGGTGTGGAACTGAATGCAGACGCAGTTGAGGACGCACGGAAAAATAAACAGCAGAATCATATTCAGAATGCGTCTTTTGTCTGTGCTGATGCAGGAGAATATCTGACCGATGTGGCTGCACAGCCGCAGGATGGGCAGAAAATCGATGTACTGTTTATGGACCCGCCGCGTGCCGGTGCAAGCAGAGAATTTTTAAATGCTGTACTGCGGTGTGTTCCGGAAAAGATCGTTTATATTTCCTGCAATCCGGAAACACAGGCACGCGATCTGAAACAACTGACCGGCGGAAGACAGCCTGCCTACCGTGTAAAGAAAATTCAGCCGGTTGACATGTTCCCATGGACCCACCATGTAGAAAATATCGTGCTGCTCGAACGCAGCGTCCCCAAAAAAGAGGACGCAGCAGATAAAAATCATGCACATTCTTCTGACCATAAACAGGCACAGCCAAAGCCGAAGCCGGTTCACCGTTCCCGTCCGTCCAGACGGTCACAGTTTGCCGACTGTAATCGAGCGGCGTTTGGCAGATCCGGCAAAAAATCCGAAAAGTAATAAAAAACTGTCAGATAAACGGGTACTGTCTTATAAAAGGCAGTACCCGTTGGAGATTGTCGAAAAACGTTTTTGGGATTGGCAAATCGACTGCTCAAGATTGGACAAACCCTTGTTTAGAGGACAGCAGGTGCAGGGCGCAGCCCTGCGCGCGCCTTGGCGCGCAACTCCATAAAAAAAACGCAGCCATTGCCCATGTGAAGCATGGCAATGGCGGAAAAAGAGGACGAACGATTGACTTTATCGACAGCCTG
>CALWWT010000088.1 GCA_944385325.1 uncultured Clostridia bacterium
CGATGCCGCCGCCCTGACGGGAGAGGACGTTGCCAGCACCGATCAGCTGGGGAAGGCGGTATTTCTGCTGGGCAAGCTCGACCTGAAGTTTACCTTCAGCGGAAGTGGCGCGTCCAGCGAAGATATCGAGGATAAGGGCCGTCCGGTCGACAACGTCTATACCTGCGATATCCGAGATATTGCGCAGCTGGGTGCCGGAGAGCTCACCGTCAAAGATCAGCAGATCAGCCTCTTGGTTTTCGGCGAATTCCGCGATTTCGCGCAGTTTGCCGCCGCCGATAAAGGTTGCGTTTTCAGCCGACTGGCGGTTCTGGGTGAAAATACCGATCACCTCAGCGCCAGCGGTTTTGGCGAGTTCGGCAAGTTCTTCCAGAGAATGTTCCAGATCATATTCGCCGGTATCGATGCCGACAAGAATTGCTTTTTGTTTTTGATTGAGATTTTGTTCCATACTTTTCCTTTCAACCGTCTGACCGCTTGTCAAACGGGCAAAAATTGATTACAATATAGGTATCATACACAGGAGGAATCAGGGGAATACCTTGACCCCAAAGGTTTCCGCGAACGCGACCGCCTGGGTGAGGTCAATTTTCGCGCCCTTGAAGTCTGCGAGCGACAAGTTCAGCTGGTCGAGTGTACATCCGCGCAGATCGGCGCTTTTAAAGGAAGCGCCGCGGATATCCGCGCCGGTAAAGTCGCAGTTTCGCAAAACCGCCTTTTCAAACCGGCACTGTCTGAGTGACGCGCCCGAAAAGTTGATATCGCTGATTTTTTCACCCGAAAGGTCCATTTCGATCATATCAGTCATCCGCCAGTCGCCGCGGTCGATCCGGATGGCGGTTGTAGACGCGGATTCAAAGGAACTTCCAGTCATCTTGCAGTCGTAAAATTCAGCGGCAAAGCAGTTAGCATACAGAAAGCTGCAATTGACAAAGACGCACCTTTCCGCAGCCATGCCATTGAGCGCGGTGCCGTGGAACCGGCAGTTTTCAAACCGGCAGCCTTTCAGCTGGATTCTGGAGAAATCCGCGCCATCAAACCGGCAGCGTACAAACTGTATCCCGGACAGTGTATCTTCCAGGATCTGTGCGTCGCGAAAGTCGACGTCCTGATAAAACGTTTCATCAAACACGAAAAATCCTTCTTTCCCAAGCTACGGTATGGGGTCATTATAGCATAGCGGGAAAAATTGTCAAGCAGTTGTTGCCTGGTATTCACACAGCCGTCACAGGCAGCTGGTAAAATAAACAAACAAAAGCAAAAAGAAAGGATGAACCCGACAATGCCTACACTTTTGATTGTAGACGATGAGCAGAATATCCGTATGCTGATCAAAAAGTACGCGATATTTGACGGATACCAGGTAGAGGAAGCGGAAGACGGGATGGAAGCGGTCGCGAAGGTCAGAAACGGACATTTCGACCTGATTGTGATGGACGTCATGATGCCGGAGCTGGACGGATTTTCTGCCTGCCGGGAGATCCGCAAATTCAATGAAAAGATTCCAATCATTATGCTTTCAGCGCGCGGCGAGGAATACGACCGGATACACGGCTTTGAGCTGGGGGTGGATGACTATGTTGTCAAGCCCTTTTCACCGCGGGAGCTGCTGATGCGTGTCAGCGCTGTGTTAAAGCGGAGTGCGGCAAAGGAAAACACGGCTTCTGAGCGGGAAGTTTACCGCAAGGAAGGGCTGATGGTTGATTTTACTGCCCGTACGGTATTTGTGGACAACGTGCAGCAGGAGCTTTCGCCGAAGGAATATGACCTGTTGTTTTATATGGTACGCAACCGCAACATTGCCCTGACCCGGGAAGCGCTGATCAACAATGTATGGGGATACGATTTTTACGGTGACGACCGGACGCTGGACACCCACATTAAGCTCTTGCGGAAGAGCCTGGGACCATATGCGCGGCTGATTGTCACCCTTCGGGGAGTTGGATACCGTTTTGAAGGATAAGAAATGGACGATTCCAGGCGTTCGTGCCCGGAAAAAGAAACCGCGGTCGATCAACAGCTGGCTGATGCGGTCGTTTATCCTGTTTACGCTGCTGATGCTGGGAAGCTTATGGCTGCTGGAGACGGTTTTTTTGCAGCCGATCTACAAATGGACCAAGATCTCACAGATCCAGGGGACAGCCTCCTCCATATCCAGCCACCTGTTCAGCGACGATCTGGACAGCCGGCTGGAATCAGCGGTTGCGGAGCAGCAGCTGTGCGCGATGGTCACCGACTCATACAGCAGGGTCATTTCCTCTGCGGATACGCTGCCGGGATGCAGTATCCACCGGCTGAATTCGCTGGGGCTGTTTACGCTGTATGCCTGTGCAGCCGAGTCGGGCGGTTCGTTTTTGCTGGAAGTTGGCTCGAAGGATAAAGAAGACGGATATCCGCACCGGTATTCGGCGTTTTCGCCCGCGGTCATACCGGTCATTTTTGGCAAAGAGAGCATTATCAGCGTGACGCTGGTGTCGGATACCGACGGTCAGGAGCGGATACTGCTGCTCAACTCGGTCGTATCGCCGGTCGATACAACGGTTCAGACCATCCGGTATTTGCTGATCGGGGTCACTGTAGTGATGCTGCTGGTTGGGGTATTGTTTTCACTGTTTTTGTCACGGCGGATCGCCCATCCGATTATCGAGATCAACCATTCTTCCAAAGGGCTGGTGCGCGGAGAGTATTCGCCGCATTCGGGAAGCGTCTGCCGGGAGATACAGGAGCTGAACCAGACGCTGGTGCAGGTCAGCCGGGATTTAAACCAGGTCGAGCAGCTGCGGCGTGATCTGCTTGCCAACATTTCCCACGATCTGCGTACACCCTTGACCCTGATCAGCGGTTATGCCGAAGTCATGCGCGATCTTCCAGGCGAGAATACGCCCGAGAATGTGCAGATCATTATCGACGAGGCGAACCATCTGACCGAACTGGTCAATGACCTGCTCGACCTGTCGAAATTGCAGGCAGGTGTCGTCACGATACAGCGGGAGCCGTTCTGCCTGACCGAGCTGATACAGGAGACCCTTTCGCGGTACAACAAGATGATGGAAAGCCGCGGATACCAGCTGACATTGGAAGCAGACCAGCAGGTCTGGGTAGAAGCCGACCGGACGCGGATTTCACAGGTAGTCTACAACCTGATCAACAACGCGATCCACTATACCGGAAAGACGCTGGATGTCCATCTGCGCCAGACGGTGTCAGAAGAAAGCGTGCGGATAGACGTGATTGACAGCGGCGAAGGGATACCGGCAGATAAGCTTTCGCTGGTATGGGATCGGTATTACAAGCTGGACAAGGTGCATAAACGCAGCGCAGTCGGAACGGGTTTGGGATTATCGATTGTCCGAAGCGTACTGGAACTGCACCATGCCGAATATGGCGTTGAAAGTGAAGTCGGAAAGGGAAGCGACTTCTGGTTCAAACTGCCGGTGATACCGCCGCCGGTGCCGACCGGTAAGCTGGAAAGCCCGCAGTATAATTTATATGTATAATGGAAAAAGCAGGAAGTTTTTTTGAGAACTTCCTGCTTTCAGGCTGTCGATAAAGTCAATCGTTCGTCCTCTTTTTCCGCCATTGCCATGCTTCACATGGGCAATGGCTGCGTTTTTTTTATGGAGTTGCGCG
>CALWWT010000089.1 GCA_944385325.1 uncultured Clostridia bacterium
TGTCGGCGAACGCGGCGTAACCCTGTCCGGCGGTCAGAAGCAGCGTGTCGCGATTGCGCGGATGCTGATGCAGCAGGCGCCGGTCATGATTTTTGACGATTCGCTGTCAGCGGTCGACGCCGAGACGGATACCAAAATTCGTGCGGCACTGAAAGAACGGATGGGAAGCGCAACGGTTATTTTGATTTCCCACCGTATCACAACGCTGATGCAGGCGGACGAGATATTGGTTTTGAAGGATGGGGAAGTGTCGGATATCGGCACCCATCAGGAGCTGATTTCCCGTCCCGGCATCTACCGCGATATTTACGATATCCAGATGGCAGCTGCCGACCGGGAACTGCTGGAAGACAGCGAAAGTGAACTGGACGCGGAAGGAGGTGCGTCCGAATGAGAATTGACGATAAGGACTATACCAAAAATTTTGAATGGAAGACCTGGCTTCGGCTGGGGCGTTTCATGAAGCCGTACAAATGGGCGTTTGTCGCGGTATTCACGCTGAATATTGTCGCGGCGGCGATCGATATCAGCCTGCCGCTTTTCCAGCGGTACGCGATCAACACCTTTGTTGTCGGTGAGACGACAAAGGGACTGGGATTGTTTGCATTGGCGTATACCGGCGCGATCGTCCTCCAGACGATCGGCACCATTATTTTCTGCCGCATCTCGATGAAAAACGAGATGTACATGGGGCGTGATATGAAGCACGCCTGTTTTGTGCACCTGCAAACCCTGTCGCTTTCCTATTATAATGTCACGCCGGTCGGATACATTCTGGCGCGTGTCATGAGCGACACCAACCGAATCGCCGGTATGCTTGCCTGGCAGCTGACCGATATGCTCTGGCAGATCGGGTATGTTTGCGGCGTATTTGTCGCGATGCTGTTTTTGAATGTCAAGCTGGCGCTGATGGTCATGGTTGTCGTGCCGATACTGGCGGTACTGACGGTTTATTTCCAGAAACGAATCCTGATGTGGAACCGCCGGGTGCGCAAGCAGAATTCCAAGATCACCTCCGGTTATAACGAAGGCATCATGGGCGCGAAGACCTCCAAAACGTTGGTCATTGAGGAGCAAAACTGCAATGAATTTAAGCAGCTGACCTCTGAAATGCGTATAGCCGGTATCCGTGCGGCGAGGCTCCGCGGTATCTTCCTGCCGCTGGTGCTGCTGCTTTCCAGCGTCGTTACGGCGATTGTTTTAAACCGCGGCGGACATATGGTGCTGGAAGGGGTCATGATGATCGGAACCCTGTCGGCATTCACCACCTACGCAGTCGGTATTTTTGAGCCGATTCAGAACATTGCCGCCAACATTTCCGAGATGATTTCCGCGCAGGCAAACATCGAGCGGGTCATGGATCTGCTGGACGAAAAGCCGATGATTACCGACACACAGGAAGTTGTCGAAAAGTACGGTACTGCTTTTGAACCGAAGAAGGAGAACTGGGAACCCATCCGCGGCGAGATCGAGTTTAAGGATGTCAGCTTCCACTATCCGGACGGCGGCGAGGATATCCTCAGCCACTTCAACCTGCACATTCCTGCGGGTACGACGATTGCAATCGTCGGCGAGACAGGCGCCGGCAAATCGACGCTTGTCAACCTTGCCTGCCGGTTTTTTGAGCCGACCGAGGGGCAGATTCTGATTGACGGCAAGGACTACCGGGAGCGCAGCCAGCTGTGGCTGCATTCGAGTCTCGGCTACGTTCTGCAAAGCCCGCACCTGTTCTCAGGCACCGTTATGGAGAATATCCGTTATGGCCGGCTGGACGCGACCGACGAGGAAGTTAAAGCGGCTGCAAGAGCGGTATCGGCAGATACAGTTGTCGAAAAGCTGGAAAACGGCTGGGATTCGGACGTCGGCGAAGGCGGCGACCGGCTGTCGACCGGTGAGAAACAGCTGATTTCGTTTGCACGCGCGGTGCTGGCAAATCCTGCCATCTTCGTACTGGACGAAGCGACCAGCTCGATCGACACCCAGACCGAGCAGCTGATTCAGGACGCGATCAGTTATCTTCTGAAGGACAGAACCTCCTTTCTGATTGCGCACCGGCTGTCGACGATTCGGCAGGCAGACCTGATTCTGGTTGTCCGTGACGGCAAGATTATCGAACAGGGGCGGCATGAAGAGCTGCTCCGCAAGAAAGGGTACTATCATACCCTGTATACCAAGCAGTTTGAGGAAGAAGCAGCTTCGGCGGCAGTTTCCTGATCTGTATATATGGACAGAAAAATCCCCGACAGAGTTTTGCTCTGCCGGGGATTGAGTTTTAACAGCCGAAAATCCTCTTGATGAAGTTGATTTTGTATGATATTATTAAATCATAAAAGTAAGGAGGAATTTTTATGACCAAAATGTCAGAAGAGAAAGAGGATATGGCATATAAACTCAATAAAGATGAGGAGTTTGGCTATTCGCAAGAGAAAATAGCAAAATTAATGGGTGTATCACAGCCAACTATTTCAAGATCCATAAACAAAAGTTCTAATCGTAAGGAGAATGAAAAAAAGGATGAAATAATCCAGGAACTAAGAGAAGAAAACCAGAAACTGGAAGAAAAAAACCAAAAAAAGGATGAACTGATTAAAGCTGCAAAATTCGCGGGATGCACGGAGGCAGTTTTTTTTGAAGACAACGCCAATAAGCTTAAGAAGTAAGGATTTTTGTCAGAACATGCAGTGATATCATATAGGTAAGAGATGACTTTGATTTTATTGTTGGTCTGAACCTCGGCAGTTTGATACTGCCGAGGTTAGAGTGTCGAAAAACATTTTTGAGAATTTTGAAAATCGCTAAAACTCATCCAAAGTTTGCCATAGGACGGAAAGCAGGTCCAGGGGCAGACGGTTCGCGTTGCAAACAGGCTTTCTGGGAAAGCCTGCCCTGGGCGCGCCTACGGCGCGCAACCCCTAAAAAAACGTAGCCGTTGGCGCGGCAAGCGTCAACGGCGGAAAAAGAGAACGAGCGATTGGACTTTATCGACAGCCTGAAGCGGCTGCCCGAAAGCAGCCGCCAAAAGTGTCTTATTATGTTTTGAGAACCGGAACAGATATTATTCCACGCCGTTCCAGCAGTAGGTGCACAGTTTGTCCGGATCGATTCCGACCGCTGCAATCATATCATCCAGACGGTGATACCGCAAAGAGGTGAAATGCAGACGTTCGCAAATCATCTGTATCATCTTTTCATACTTTTCGCTGTCAGGATCTGCATAGCTGCGAACAACTTCATCACTCGCAACCCCACCTTCCAGCTCATTGATCACCTGCCGCGCAATCAGTTCCATCTCGGAAGTCGAACGGGAAAAGTTCAGGTATTTGCAGCCAAAAAGAATCGGCGGACAGGCAGGTCGAATATGAACCTCTTTTGCACCGGAATCATACAGGAATTCGGTGGTTTCCCGCGTCTGGGTACCGCGCACGATCGTGTCGTCGATCAACAGCAGCCGCTGCCCATCGATCAGGTCGTGCACAGGAATCAGCTTCATTTTCGCAATCAGATTACGCTTGCTCTGATAGGTCGGCATAAAAGAACGGGGCCAGGTAGGCGTGTATTTGATAAACGGACGGGAAAATGGAATCCCCGACTCATTTGCGTACCCGACCGCATGGGCAGTACCCGAATCGGGAATGCCTGCGACAATATCCGGCTGAGCATCGTCCCGTTTTGCCAGCAGACGTCCGCAGTTATAACGCATCTTTTCTACGCTGATACCCTCATACGAGGAAGACGGATAGCCGTAATAAACCCACAGGAAGGTGCAGATCTTCATCTTGTCACCAGGCGCGGAAAGCACTTTGACGCCGTTTGCATCAAATACGACAATCTCGCCGGGACCAAGTTCCTTATAATCATGGTATCCGAGATTCAGATAGGCAAAGCTTTCAAAGCTTGCACAGAAACCATCTTGCTTCTGTCCAAGTACGATCGGCGTTCTGCCCATCTTGTCACGCGCGGCGTAAATTCCCTTCGGCGTCAGAATCAGCATACTTAAGGAACCTTCCACAATCTCCTGGGCATATTTGATACCGTCAATGAAATTGTCTTTCTGGTCAATGATCGCCGCGACAAGTTCGGTCGGGTTGATCTCACCATTTTGCATCTCAAAGAAATGAGTCTTGGGGTCAATTACAGTTTTCATGATCTCGGCAATGTTGTTGATCTTGCCGACCGTTGTGATCGCGTAGCTGCCGTGATGGGAACGGATGAAAATCGGCTGCGCTTCATAGTCAGAGATACATCCTACGCCAAGTGTGCCGTGCATGCTGACCGATTCGCTTTCAAACTTGGTACGGAAAGGTGCGTTCTCAATATTATGAATCGCCTTGTCAAACCCGTGCTCCGGATCATATACTGCCATACCTGCCCGGCGTGTCCCCAGGTGGGAATGATAGTCTATTCCGAAAAAGAGATCAAACACACAGTCCTCCTGGGACGCAACTCCAAAAAATCCTCCCATACTTTACACCTCTGTCATTCTTTGTCAGTGATTTATCGCCATCATTCGGGCAATTGATACCCAAAACAAAAAAACCATTTTTATGATATCATAATCTTTGCCGCTGCGCAATGTACAAATAGTCCAAACTAATTCCCCATATAAATCCGCTTTTTTCAGCGTTTATCCGGCAAAAAGGTATATGGATAAATATATAAACCATTTTAAGCGCCTGTCTGGTCGAATTTTTTACAGTGGAAATTTTTTTGAAAAATGTATGTGATAAAATGATGTGAACCCCTCAAAAAAAATAGAAGACGCTCTCAAAGTATGGTAAGATAGAATCACCACAAACGATCAAGCCATAGAAAGAGAGCGACTTCACATGAATAGAAT
>CALWWT010000090.1 GCA_944385325.1 uncultured Clostridia bacterium
GAGGTTGCGCGCGGAGCGCGCCCAGGGGCTGCGCCCCTGGACCTGCTTTAAAAAACTTACAGTGTACTTGCAAACTGTAGGATTTTCTGAATAAGCCTCTTATAACCTGAACTTTTTCGACAGCCTAGAAAAATATATTATATTTTTTCACAGGCTGTCGATAAAGGCAATCACTCGTCCTCTTTTTCCGCCATTGTCCCGGAGCTGCTATATACTTTTTACAAACGTTTTGCTGCATTTGGCAGTCTGTAAAATTCAGCAAAATTACATTTGCAATTTGCATTGAAATATTGTATAATTATATTCTGAAGAGAAAATGAACAGGAAAATTGTCTTTATACATCATATTTCCTGTTGACCGGCTACCAACACTCATTTTTACAATGAAAGTACGGTGATATCTTGATTAACCTACCGGCAATTTTTATTGCAAACGGTCTTGGTGCTGTTTTGATGTTTACCTTAATTCTGAGTAACCCCAAAGGAACACGGAATGTATTTCTGGATGAAAAGATTTTCTTCCTTATGTGCTATCTTACATTAGGATTATGCATAGTGGAAACATTCACCTTTTGTATAGACGGTAAGATATTCCCGGGTTCTGTTTTTTTAAACAGGCTTGCCAACTCATTGCTTTTTATTACAAACAGCATATTTTCTTTCCTCTGGACGGTTTATGTTGACTACAAACTGTTTGGAAAATTGGAAAGGCTGCGAAGAATATATCCTTTTGTCGCCATTCCTGCCGTATTTGTCTGTTTACTAGCTGTTTTGAATATCTATTTTGATATTCTGTTTACCGTCACCTCAGAAAATGTATACATCCGCACCCCGATGGCCATTATCTCCTATCTGGTGACCTATTTGTACCTGATGATGGGAGCTGTCATGGTGTTTATCTACCGGCGGAAGGTTGGAAAATACATGTTCATGCCGGTTATTGTATTTCTGACACCAATATTTATCGGCAGCCTGATTCAGCTGCTCTGCTATGGCATCGCACTGATTTGGGTAACGGTATCTTTCGGTCTGATCTCACTGTACATTAACCTGCAAAATGAAGTGTCGATGCTGGATGCCCTGACGAAACTGTACAATCGTGAATACCTGACCCGTTTTTTAAACTATACCCTTCAAAAACCTGCCGGCTTTAAAGATACAGCCGGTATTATGATGGATATCAATGCTTTCAAGGAAATCAACGACGTCTATGGACATTCAGAAGGAGATCACGCACTTCAGATCGTCGGTCAGTGCCTGCTGAACATCCCGGATGAAGACTGCTTTGCGGTTCGGTATGGCGGTGATGAATTCATTGTCATATGCAGTATCCGAAGCCTGGAACAGCTGAACCGGATTGAGGAAAAAATCCGCAGCCGTGTCGAACAGCAAAATTTGCAGAATACGCTTCCCTACAAACTGAGTCTCTCCATGGGATGTGCGCTGCTCGATCCTGAAACAGATAATATCGACAGCTTTTTGCAGCGGATGGATCAGCGGATGTACGAAAACAAACGGATTTTTTACTCCAACAGTAAAAACGATCGCCGCCGCAAACGTTGACAATTGCATATCTCATAATGACCCGTATCTGCCTTTTCGTGCATATACGGGTTTAATTATCCAAAAAGTTCGTTTGTCGAGCGTTGGAATAAACCCAACATATGTCAAAAAATTAATTTTATTTTCTTTACCCGCTTTTGGAGAAGACTGCACGCAGCGCGAACCATTTGCCCGCAGACCTTTTTGCCTCAGCTTTTATGACAGAACCTCAAAAAATATATTAAGTTTTTGCATAAATGGGTTTGACGAGCCAAAATGGATATGCTATAATAAGAGTATTGAAAAGGGAGTAGCCGGTCGTTTGAATAAAACTGACTGGCGGTATGCGACATGACGGAAGTTTTCGGTATCGGACAATTTCCCGCAACCGCTTTAGATGGGCAAGACTTTTCTGCACCTTGTGCGGACAAGTCTTGCCCTTTTTATTGCGCCGGATACTCACCAACAAAAACGAAAGGATGAACCCAAAACAATGCAAGCAATCTTTGGAAACCTCTTGCAGCTGGACATCAAACTGGTGATTATGTGGATCATCGGCGGCGTGCTCGTCTATCTTGCCATTAAGAAAGACATGGAGCCCAGTCTGCTGCTCCCAATGGGCTTTGGCGCAATTCTGGTCAACCTCCCCAATTCGGGTGCAATTACCCAGGGAGAAGAAATCGGCGTTTTGAACGTCCTATATGACGCGGGTATCGCCAATGAACTGTTCCCGCTGCTGCTGTTTATCGGCATTGGCGCGATGATCGACTTCGGTCCGCTTCTGCAAAGCCCTTATCTGCTGATCTTCGGTGCCGCCGCACAGCTTGGTGTCTTTGCCGTTATGAGCCTTGCGTGCCTGTTCGGATTCAATATCCAGGACGCTGCCTCCATCGGTGTCATCGGTGCCGCAGACGGACCGACCGCCATCTTCGTCAGCCAGTATTTTAACAGCCAGTACACCGGCGCAATCATGGTCGCGGCCTACAGTTACATGGCACTGGTTCCGATTATCCAGCCGCCGGTTATCCGTGCCATTACGACCAAAAAGGAACGGACCATCCATATGAAGTATTCCGCTTCGACCGTTTCCAAACAGACCAAGATCCTCTTCCCCATTATGGTCACACTGATCGCTGGTCTGGTGGTTCCCCGTTCGGTCGCGCTGGTTGGCTTTTTGATGTTTGGTAACCTGCTGCGTGAGTGCGGCGTACTGGATTCGCTGTCCCAGACCGCTCAAAATGTCCTGGCAAACCTGATCACCATCTTCCTTGGTATCACCATTGCCAGCCAGATGCAGGCTGACCAGTTCCTGAATCCCCGTACCCTGCTGATCATGGGTCTGGGTCTGCTGGCCTTCGTATTTGACACCTTCGGCGGTGTTATTTTCGCCAAGATTATCAATATCTTCCTGCCGGAAGGCAAGAAGATCAACCCGATGATCGGTGCCTGCGGCATCTCTGCCTTCCCGATGAGCAGCCGTGTTATCAGCAAGATGGCACTCAAGGAAGATAAGGAAAATTACCTGCTGATGCAGGCTGCCGGTGTCAATGTCGGCGGTCAGATCGCCAGTGTTATCGCAGGCGGTATGATCCTCAACCTTGTCGCCCGCTAAAGAAAGGAGCTTTCTGATGAACTTTCCTCTGTTTTTGGACAGTCTGAAAATCCTGGTTCAGGGTATGGCCGGTGTTTTTGTGGTCATGGCAGTCATTGCGGTTGCCATCGGCGCATTGAATAAGATCACTGCCAATAAGGATAAATAATTGTCCTGGCTTTGCAAAGCGGAGGGCTGCATCCAGCAGCCCTCCGCTTTGTCATTTCAAAAAGGCTCACAATAAAAGACGGGTTAAACAGGTCCATTGGCAAATGGTTTACGCAAAGCTACCCTAAAAAAGAATCTTAAAATTGTCACAATCTGGATGTCTTTTTTCGTTTTCTGGAGTTGTTGGAACAAACCGATTGACCAATATCGTCAAAAATGCTATAATTATAATGCTTTATAAACCATTTTCTATACGGAAAGGATGTCTTTTATGAGTTTACGAGTGGATTTACGCGCAAAACCCTTCTATCTGGACGATGAACAGATCGCCTGGGTCGAAAAAACAATCGAAGGCATGAGCCTGAACGATAAAATCGGTCAGCTGTTCCTCTTCAACAGTCCGGCAAATGAGACAGCTGAAGAAACAATCGAAAGATTGGAAAAAATCAACCTCAAACCCTGTGGATTTTTGCTGCGCGGCGCTGTTTCCAAAGACATCCGTGAAAAAATCAAAGGTTTCCAGGAATACTATGAAATCCCCATGTTTATTGCAGGTGACCTCGACCGCGGCGCAAGCAATATGATCATGGACGGAACTGCATGTGGCCATCAGATGGAAATCGGCGCTACCGGTGACCCTGAACTCGCTTACAAAACCGGTCTGATCTGCGCAAAAGAATGTGCAGCTGTCGGTACAAACTGGAATTTCGGACCGGTTGTCGATATCGACTATAACCCGCTCAACCCGATCACCAATGTCCGTTCTTTCGGCTCTGATCCCGACCATGTACTCAAATTCGCACGCGCCATTGCACGCGGTATGCGCGACGGCGGTCTGATTCCCTGTGTCAAACACTGGCCCGGTGACGGCGTTGACGGGCGCGACCAGCACTTCCTTGCCTCTATCAACTCGCTGAGCATGGAAGACTGGGATAACAGCTACGGCAAAGTATACCAGGGGATGATCGATGACGGTATCGAGACACTGATGAGCGCACATATCCTGCTGCCCTCTTACTCCCGTTTCTACAACCCCGATGTAAAAGACGAGGATATCCTGCCCGGTTCGCTCAATGCCGACCTGCACAATAAACTGCTCCGCGGCAAGATGGGCTTTAACGGTCTGATCGTCACCGACGCGACCAGCATGGGCGGTTTTATCGAGGTCGTTCCGAGAAGCAAAGCGGTTCCGATGTCGATTGCAAACGGCGCGGATATCTTCCTGTTCTCCCGTGATATGGAAGAAGACTTTAATTACATGAAGAAAGGTATCGAAGATGGTATCCTCACGCTGGAGCGGCTGGACGACGCGCTGGCGCGTGTTCTCGGTTTGAAGGCTAAGATGCAGCTGCACACCAAGAAAGCCAACGGAACGCTTGTACCGCCGGTAGAGGCACTGGAAATCTTTGAAAAGGGCGAAGGCCGGGCACTGGCAAAAGAAATTGCCGATAAGGGTATCACCCTGGTCAAGGATACCCAGCATCTGATGCCGCTGGATGTCAATAAACAGAAAAATGTTTATGTCGTTGTAATTGGCGATAAACCCGGTTACCATAATACCCGCGGTGATTACGGCAAGCTGTTTGTCCAGAAGATGGAAGAAAAAGGATTTAATATTACCCTGTATGATCCGGAAGATACTGAGGCAGACATTGCTAAGATGAAGATCGAGGAATTTAAAAAGAAATACGATGTTATCCTCTACTTCTGCAACATCGAAACCAACGGTTCCGACAGTGCTGCCCGTATTACCTGGCCCGGAAAACGCGGTACCGTTCCCCAGATGATTCATGATGTACCTACCATGATGGTATCGATCGACAACCCCTATCATCTGCTGGATGCTCCCCGTATTCCGACCTATATCAACGCTTATACGTCGGAAGATATTGTTGTTGAAACACTGGTCGAAAAGATCGCCGGTGAAAGCACCTTTAAGGGTGTTTCTCCTGTTGATGCTTTTGTCGGACTGTTCAATGCCAATAAATAAAACCCTTTTATAAAAAATCCGCGCGCCCCACCAAGGGACGCGCGGATTTTTCCTTGCTTTGTTTGATAACGCTTATCCGAGATAGCCCGGTCGCGCAATATCACTTGTAACTTTAGAGGGAATAATAAACTCACAGACACCCATATACATCGGTGCAACTTCGCCCTCATCGAAAACAATGACCAGATTGTTGTCTTTATTGATATAGAAGGTTGCGTTTTCAGAAAGCTCTTTGAAATTGAGACCATCAATCTCATCGTCTACCCAGTATTGGAGGCTTTCATCCGCTTTCATCTTATCACGCATCTGCTGCTGAATATTTTTGGTCAGTACCTCCTGATAGTTGCTGTCCTTCTTGAACAGGTCTTCCAGACGCATGATCTTGCCGGTCGTCTTATCCACATTGTAGATCACAACCGATTCATTGGCGTTTGCCATGATCTGGGTCTGGTTCAGTCGGAGACCAAAGACCTTGTCATTATCGGTAACGGTTTCGTAGGTGATATCCAGCGAATAATGATCGGTTTCACCAGCCGGTTCTCTGCCTTCGTACAGCTCTTTAACGTCCTTTTCGTATTGATGAATAATTGCATCGGTAAACTGTTCGATTGCATCGTTGACAGCTTCTCCGCCTTCAACTTTGGGGATCTCGATGTGTGCAGACGCACCGCCGGTTTCATTCTCATAGGTCCGGAAGGTCACAACACGGGTGATCGCACCCAATACCGGAATCTGTTCCATCGCGCTGGCAATACCTGCGCTGGAGTTTGCAAGTCCTGTAATTCCTACCATAAAGGCAGCAGCAGTAGCACCGACACCTACAACAATTTTACGAGTTTTCATAAGCCAACTTTTCTCCTTCCGTTTTTGAAGCCTGGCCTTCTGGATAGAAGCTCGAACCAGCGATTCCAGTTCTTCCGGCACAGGGATTGATTCATATTCGTTCCTGATATCCTGCATATCTGTGTTCCTCATAGAGATCCTCCTTCCGTTAACTTGACTTTCAGTTTGCGCAGGCTTCGATAGAGAATGCTTTTTACTGTATTTAAATTTTCTCCCGTAATCTGTACAATTTCAGAAAGTTTCAGATCTTCAAAATAACGAAGCATTACCACCGTTTTTTCCCGCTCATCCAGAATGTCAAGTGCCCTCAATACATCGGTGTCTTCGTAACGGTCTTCCTGGCCGGTCTCGGGGATCTCATCAATGGAGGGTTCCCGGGAGCGCCGGCGCAACAGGTCGAGTGATGTATTGACAACGATACGGCAAAGCCAGCCTTTGATCGTATCCTGGTTACGCATTTCATCCGAATGCAGGATTGCTTTATAAGCACTTTCCTGCACGATATCCATTGCATCATCCGGGTTCTTTACATAGCTGTATGCCAACCGGTAAAGCGACTGGTAGGATTGCAAGATCTCATTTTCAACTTTTTGCTGCAGCATAGCGGACTTCATGGAAGCGCCTCCTTTCTCATCCGTCATATATAAGACGGCACAGTTGGATGAAAAGTTTCAGCGGTTCAAAATATTTTTCTCCTTCAAAAAATCAAGCATCAGCTTGATGCAGTCTGTCGATAAAATCAATTGCTCGTTCTCTTTTTCCGCCATTGCCGCTTGCTGCGGCAATGGCTGCGTTTTTTATGGGGTTGTGCGCGGAGCGCGCCCAGGGCAGGCTTTCCCAGAAAGCCTATTTGCAACGCGAACCGTCCGCCCCTGGACCTGCTTTCCGTCTTATGGTAAACTTTGGATGAGTTTTAGCGATTTTCAAAATTCTCCAAAATACTTTTTCGACACTCAAAATCAAGCTTCCGCTTGTCGAAAAAGTCAATCGCTTATTCTTACTATTATTGTAGCATATCCAATTCCGGGTGTCTTCATTGGATTTTGCTTTTTCCCTTGACGCGCCGGACAAAACGTGTTAGTATAAAGATAGACAGTGCACGAGCACACTTACGATATTTTGAAGGGAGGCAATGTATTTATGCCGGTAACAGTCAAACAAATTGCAGAACTTGCCGGAGTATCCCGAGGTACCGTAGACCGGGCACTCAACGGAAGAGGCAATGTCCGTCCGGAGATCGAAAAAAAAATCCTTGCCATTGCCCAGGAGATGGGCTATACCCCCAACCGAGCCGGTAAAGCATTGGCATATCAGCGAAAAAACCTTTCTTTTGGCATGATCGCAAATGCCGAAGGAAACGAATTTTTTAATGAGGTACTGCGCGGCGCACAGACAGCAATCGACGAATATGCCGATTTTGGTATTTCACTGAAAATCGCAGGCGGCCGCAGATATGACGTTGATCAGCAGCTCAGCCAGCTGGAAGAGATGCGCCAAACCGGTGTATCCGGTATCGCCATCAGCCC
The DNA here is from genome assembly GCA_944385325.1 of uncultured Clostridia bacterium. Classification (GTDB taxonomy): domain Bacteria; phylum Bacillota; class Clostridia; order Oscillospirales; family Ruminococcaceae; genus Faecivivens. The sequence goes on from CALWWT010000090.1 coordinate 7,661, forward strand.
GATCAACCTGCCGCAGATTGAACAGAAGATCAACGAACTGATCGAACAGGGTGTCCGGGTTCTGACTGTAAACTCAGATATCGAAAATACAAAAAGACTGTGTTATGTCGGCTGCAACTACTATCAGTCCGGCGTAACGGCAGGCGGTATGCTCCGGCTGATGCGTCCGCAGGGCGTACGCGCCGGCATTATCACCGGATCTGTCCGGATGCTGGGGCATAACCACCGGATGAAGGGGTTTTCAGACGTACTCAAATCCATGCCCGACTCGAAAGTCGTCGATATCTGTGAAAGCCTGGACGAAGCGGAGATCGCTTACCAGGTCACAAAGGATATGCTGACCGCGCACCCGGATATCAATACCCTGTATTTTGCCGCTGCCGGCGCGGTCGGCGGTATGCAGGCAGCGGTCGATCTCGGGCTGGATCAGCTCACAGTCGTTTCCTGCGACGATACTGAGGAAATCCGTGAACTGGTACAGAAAGGATTGATTCAGGCAACCGTCTGCCAGGAGCCGTTCAGACAGGGCTACCGGGCAATGCAGATCCTGTTTGATTCGATCGTCAATAATATTTCTCCCGCGGAAGAATTTTGTTATATGGACAATATTATCCGCATCCGCGAAAACCTTTAAAATCCAAAAGGAGGAAACACAATGAAAGCTTATATTGGCATTGACCTTGGTACCTCGGGCACCAAAACCGTACTGTTTGACAGGGACGGAAACGCACTGGCATCCGCTACGATTGAATATCCTCTCTACCAGCCTCAGAACGGCTATGCTGAACAGGACCCGGATGACTGGTGGAATGCTGCTGCCGGTACCATCAAAATCGTTCTGGAAAAAAGCGGTATCGCTCCGGCTGATGTAAAGGGTATTGGCATCTCCGGTCAGATGCACGGTCTGGTTATGCTGGACAAGGACGGTAAGGTCATTCGCCGTTCGATCATCTGGTGCGACCAGCGTACCGCCAAAGAATGCGAGGAAATTACACAGAAAGTCGGCGCTGAACGCCTGATCGAGATCACTGCCAATCCGGCACTGACCGGCTTTACTGCTTCCAAGATTCTCTGGGTGCGCAACAATGAACCAGAAAACTATGCACGCTGTGCAAAAATCCTTCTTCCTAAAGACTATGTCCGCTATAAACTGACCGGTGAATTTGCAACGGAAGTTTCCGATGCTTCGGGTATGCAGCTGCTGGATATTCCGGGACGCTGCTGGTCGGATGAAGTGCTGGAAAAACTGGATATCGATAAAAATCTGCTGGGCAAGGTATATGAATCCCCTGATATCACCGGTTATGTCACTGAAGAAGCGGCTGCATTGACTGGTCTGGCTGCCGGTACACCGGTTGTCGGCGGCGCTGGCGACAACGCTGCGGCTGCTGTTGGAACCGGTGTTGTCGAAGACGGTAAAGCTTTTACCACAATCGGTACTTCTGGCGTTGTATTTGCCCATTCTTCGACCGTTTCGATCGACCCCAAAGGCAGAGTTCATACCTTCTGCTGTGCAGTTCCCGGTCAGTGGCATATTATGGGTGTTACCCAGGGTGCCGGTCTTTCGCTGAAATGGTTCCGCGACAATTTCTGCGGAGCAGAAAAAGAAACTGCCGCACTGATGGGCGTTGACCCCTATTTCCTGATGGACCAGGAAGCTGAAAAAGTTCCGGTCGGCGCAAACCGGCTGATCTACCTGCCTTACCTGATGGGCGAACGCACTCCTCACCTCGACCCTGACTGCCGCGGTGTATTCTTCGGACTTTCGGCAATCCACACCAAACGGGATATGCTGCGTGCTGTTCTGGAAGGCGTCGCCTACTCGCTCAATGACTGCAAGAACATTATCGGCGGTATGGGCGTACCGGTCAATGACATGATGGCCTGCGGCGGCGGCGGAACCTCCAAAATCTGGCGGCAGATGCTGGCTGACCTGTACGGCTGTGAAGTCAAGACGGCAGCCAACCGGGAAGGTCCTGCGCTGGGCGTTGCAATCCTGGCTATGGTCGGCACAGGCGAATACGCTTCGGTACCCGAGGCTTGCCGCGCTATTATCAAGGCAGATAAAGTCCAGGCTCCGATCGCTGAAAACAGTGAAAAATATGCTCCTTTCTACAAACTGTACACCGAGCTGTATCCGGCGCTGAAGGAAAGCTATTCCAAACTGGCTAACCTGTAAAACTGACTGATTTCCTCTCTTTTAAAAACTGCGTACCGGCTAGGCTGGTGCGCAGTTTTTACTATTGCTGATTTCCCTTTTTTATTATAAAAACCCTCTTGTTTTTTCTTGCAATTGGGTGGATTTTTTTGTTATAATGTTGAATAGAAACCTACTATAACAAAGGAGTGACCATTATTATGCCGATTAACTATCAAATCGATCTGAACAAGCCTGCAAGACCTTATCCCCATTACTGGGAACTCTGCGTCGGCAGCTGCCACGCTACTACCATTCTGCGCGAAGATGTCCGTCAGCAGATCCGCAATGCCCACCGTGACTGCGGATTCCAGTACCTGCGGTTCCACGGATTGTTTGATGACGATATGAGTGTTGTCATCAAACCGATGATGCCCTGGGGTGAAATTGAAATTTCTTTCTTTAATATCGACAATATTTTTGATTTTCTTTTGGATACCGGTATGAAACCATTTGTTGAACTGGGATTTATGCCCGAAGCTTTTGCAAGCGGTACCCAAACCTGCTTTCACTACAAAGGCAATGTCACGCCGCCTGCCGATTACGGCCAGTGGGGTGACTTTATCCGCAAATTCGGCGAACACCTGATTGCCAGATACGGACGTGAAGAGGTTTCCCAGTGGTTCTTTGAGGTCTGGAACGAACCCAACCTGAATTTCTTCTTCTCCGGAACAAGAGATGAATACTTCAAGCTCTATCAGACCACCGCACTGGCACTTAAATCGGTAGATGCCTGTTTCCGTGTCGGCGGTCCTGCCACCTCGGTCAACGCCTGGATTCCGCCTTTCCGCGCCTTCTGTGAACAAAATCAGGTTCCGCTGGACTTTCTTTCGACCCACCACTACCCCAGCGACGACCCACTGTCTACCTTTGGTATGAACGACGGCAGCGCCTCAGCTTTCCAGATGCCGTCCATGGAAGAGCTCGCCAAAATGCCTAAAGAAGAAGTAGAAAAAGCTATGAGCAAGTTCTTCAACCGGGAAAACAAAAACCCGCGTGACATCCTTTTCCAGATGACCAGCAAGGCGAAAGAAGAAGCTGGAGATTACCCGCTTTACTATACCGAATGGAACGGCTCAAAGGAATTCGATACCAGCTATCAGGCGGCTTTTGTCGCACAGACAATTGCGTATAATGAAGGTCTTGTAGAAGGATATTCCTTCTGGACGGTATCGGATATTTTTGAAGAAATGGGTCTGAAAGGCGCCCCCTTCAAGAATGAATTCGGCATCCAGAATAACTATGGCATTCCCAAACCTGTTTACCGTGTTTTTGAAACACTGCACAAGGCAGGCGATCAGCGGCTGACTGTAGAGGGTAACCATCCAAACGCCGAGGTACTTGCCCTGACCGATGGTAAAAAAGCGACGGTTCTGGTTTACAACCATGACCTTGAACGCCGCACCGTCCAGCCGGAAGAAATCCAGCTGACCCTGTCGGGCAGAATCTCTTCTATTCGCAAAGCAGTCATCGATGCTGAAAACTGCAATCCAAAAGCTGCATGGGAAGCTATGGGCAGTCCTAAGTACCCGACTAAAGCAGAACTGAACGCCATCCGTGAAGCTGCCGAACTGGTTTATCAGACACTTACAACAGTTCCCGGCAATGAACAGAAGATCGATTTTGTCGCACAGCCGGAAAGTGTCACAATCTTTGAAGTTATCTACAGATAATCCGCTAAAAGCGCAGATTGTTTTTCGATCTGTGCTTTTGTTATACCTATTAAAAAGAAATTGACATATAAATATACCCGTGCTATAATGATGTCGCCGATTGATTCAGGACAAGGAAGCAGGTGAAAATCCTGCGCAGGACCGCTGCCGTATACAGCAATGCCCATTCCGGACGGTCATACCCGCAGAGTTGACCGTATGAACCATTGCAGATATCTTCTGTGAGAAGGTTCGGAAATTCAGGCGCTGTCAGCCGGAAGACTTACCTGGGAAATCAAACTGCGAGCTCCGGAGTCAGATTATGCCCTGACAGGTTTCCCACTCATCGGATATTTTTTATCAAAGGAGTGCTTTTTCATGCTGAAAAAGAACAAACTGGTCAACATTATTCTTGCATTCGCACTGTCTGCGGCAGTCGCTGTATCCTTTACCGGATGTGGGAACAACAATGCTTCCACCTCATCCGATTCCTCGTCTGAAACCTCACAAAGCAGTCAAGCAGCAGAAGAATCCGATTCCGAACCGGCTGCTGAAAGCTCTGACGAAACTTCAACCGAAGCTGAAAATGGTACAAATTCTTCCGCATATAGCGAAGGAACCACCGTCGGAGAAGGTGAAACGGAATTTGCGTTTGAAGTTACTTTGGAAGACGGTTCCACTACCCTGTACCACGTCATGACCGATCAGACAACCGTTGGTGCGGCATTGCTGGAAGTCGGACTGATCGCAGGCGATGACAGCGAATACGGTCTTTACGTCAAAACCGTTGACGGCGTAACGCTGGATTACGATACCGACGGAAAATACTGGGCATTTTATATCGACGGCGAATACGCTTCCACCGGCGTTGACTCTACCGATATCGTACCTGGCAGTGCCTATGCTTTCAAAGCTGAATCATAAATCCGAACAGAAAATTCCACATCCTCCCTGCAAACGGCAGCTTCGGCTTTCTTTACGGGAGATGGCTGTTTTTGCAATGCTGGGAGCGGTGATGTACGGTTCCAAAGTGCTGATGGAATGGGCACCCAATATCCATCTGCTTGGGATGCTGACGATGACTTACACGATCGTCTATCGGAAAAAGGCACTGTATCCGATCTATACCTATATTTTGCTGAACGGGCTGTTTGCCGGATTTTCTGCATGGTGGCTTCCTTACCTTTACATTTGGGCGGTATTATGGGGCGTTACCATGCTGCTTCCGCAGCATATGCCGGTCAAAGCTGCTGTTCCGGTCTATATGATCGTCTGCGCACTGCACGGGCTTGCATTTGGCACGCTGTATGCACCGGCGCAGGCGCTGATGTTTGGATTATCCTTTCAAGGCACCATCGCCTGGATTATTGCTGGACTGCCATGGGATATGCTGCACGCAATCGGAAACCTTGCCGCAGGGACTTTGATCGTTCCACTTGCTACTCTGCTCAAAAAAATCGAACAGGCAAGCGGAAGACTATAACGAAACAAACAGCCATTGGAAATTTGCAACTTCCAATGGCTGTTTTGCTGCTTTTGGATATAAATAATGGAAAAACGACAAAATCCCTCCGGAACCTACATTCCGGAGGGATTTCAGAATCAAAACCGGATTACACCAGTTCGATAATAGCCATCTCTGCTGCGTCGCCGCGACGGGGACCGATCTTGACGATCTTGGTGTAGCCACCATTTCTGTCCGCGTATTTGGGGGCGATTTCGTCAAACAGCTT
>CALWWT010000091.1 GCA_944385325.1 uncultured Clostridia bacterium
GGATAAACTTGGCACCTATCTTGTCAAGCTCTCCAAATACGAACTTTCTCAGCAGGATTCCAAGAAAATATCCATTCTGCTCCACTCGATCGGTGATATCGAGCGGATGAGCGACCATTCGGTCGAGCTTGCCCGTTCTGCCAAGGAGATCGCGGACAAAGGGCTGGTCTTTTCCGAGAGGGCGCGCAAAGAGATGCTGATTTTCTCGGATGCGCTGCGGGATATTGTCACCCGTACCAGCCAGGTGTTTGAGACGGAGGATATAACTCTTGCCGAGACGGTCGAACCGCTGGAGCAGGTGATCGACGATCTGAATGCGCAGATCAAGCAGAATCATGTAGAGCGGCTGAAAAACGGCGAATGTACCATTGAGATGGGCTTTGTCCTGTCAGATATCTCGACCTGTTACGAGCGGATCGCCGACCATTGCTCCAACCTGGCGGTCTGTCAGATTCAGGTCCACAAAGGCGAATACGATACCCACGAGTATCTCCAGGGGGTCAAACGCAAGAGCGAGGAATTTGACCGCCAGAAAGACAAATTTGCCGCCGCCTATCATCTTGCCTGAGCGTCCGGGCTGTGATATAATTGGCAACAGGGCGCGAAAGTTACTTTCAGTCAGTTGAGGGCGGAGCGTAAGCACCGCCCTTTTGTTATAGCCAGCAGACCGTACGCTTAAGGTACGGAATGGAAAGGAATCCAATATGCAGACGATTTATATAGTGGAAGACGATCGGAATATCCGTGAGATTGAAATGCTTGCCCTGAAAAACAGCGGTTACCGGGTACAGGGCTTTGAAACGGCGCGGGAATTTTACGCGGCGATGGGCGACCGGCTGCCCAGCCTTGTCATGCTGGACATCATGCTGCCGGATGAGGACGGCATTTCGATTCTGCAAAATCTCCGCCGGAGGGCGGACACCCGGCGGCTGCCGGTGATCCTGGTCACTGCCAAAGGGGAAGAGATCGACAAGGTGCGCGGGTTTGATTCGGGCGCGGATGATTATATTGCCAAGCCGTTCGGTGTGATGGAGATGATCGCCCGGGTCAAGGCGCTGCTGAGAAGGAGCGGCGAAGGGGAGACTAAGTTCCTGACGCTCGGCAACGTATTTCTGGACGGAGAGAAGCGAATGGCGTATGTCGATGACCGCCCGGTCGAGCTGACGCTCAAGGAGTACGAATTGCTGCATCTGCTGATGCTCAATAAGGGCATCGTCCTCTCGCGCGACCTGATCATGGAGCGTGTCTGGGACGGGTACGAGAGCGAGTCGCGGACGCTGGATATGCATATCAAGTCGCTGCGCAAGAAACTCGGGGATTCGGCTTCGATGATCCGGACGATGCGCGGCGTCGGGTATATTGCCGAAGCGCCGGCGGCAGCAGCTGAGGAAAAGGAAGGATGAAATGAAGAGCAAGATCAACCGGTATATGCTGGTCCTGGCGACCGCCGCGATCAGCATTGCACTGGTGACTCTGTCGATGGTCTATTACGGGAGCTTCTGCGACCAGGTGCTGGGCGACCTGTCGACCGCCTGCCGGCTGCTTGCCGAGGTGTACAATGCCGGTGACGGAACGCAGGATGTTTCCACAGCGGGAGCGTCGGTCCAGGAGATGCGGGTCACGCTGATCGAAAGGGACGGTTCCGTCCTTTTTGATTCAGATGTCGAAGCGGGTGAGATGGAGAACCACCTTGCCCGTGAGGAGATTCAAAAGGCGTTATCGGAAGGGGAAGGTACAGCCATCCGGCATTCCGATACACTCAGCCGGGACACCTATTATTATGCGGTGCTGCTGGAGGACGGTCGGCTGCTGCGGGTGTCGAGGGACGCGATCAGCATGTGGCAGTTTTTGCTGAGTGCGGTGCCGATGGTAGTCGCGTTATTGATTTTGCTGCTGATTTTGTCGGCGGTGCTGACCCGCCACCTGACCAACCGGCTGGTACGTCCGATCGTGCAGATGGGCGAGAATATCGAAAAACCGGGTTATACATCGCCCTATCCGGAGCTGGTGCCGTTTATTTCGACCATCCGCAGCCAGCATCAGGAGCTGAAAAAGACTTCCGAACTGCGGCAGGAGTTTACCGCCAACGTTTCCCATGAGCTGAAAACGCCATTAACCTCCATTTCAGGTTATGCCGAGCTGATGGAAAACGGCATCATCCAGGCGGACGAAGTGCCCTATTATGCCCGGCAGATACGCGACAGTGCAACCCGGCTGATCACGCTGATCAACGACATCATCCAGCTTTCCAAGCTGGACAGCCCGGTTTTGGAGGTGCTGTTTGAGCAGGTCAACCTTTACGCAGTCGCGCGGAAGGTCGTCGATTCGATGCAGGTCAATGCGGCAGCGCGGGAAGTGACGCTGACGCTGATCGGTTCCGAGGCGAATATCTGCGCGAACCGCGGGATGATGGAGGAACTGATCACCAACCTGTGCGACAACGCGATCCGGTATAACTATAAAGGCGGTGCGGTGCGGGTTTCGGTCGTACCGCTCAAAGGGCGCGCGGTCCTGTCGGTGCAGGACACCGGCATCGGGATTTCCCAGGCGGATCAGGAGCGGGTATTCGAGCGGTTTTACCGTGTCGACAAGAGCCGTTCCAAAGAAACGGGCGGTACCGGGCTGGGGCTTTCGATCGTCAAGCATATTGTCGCCCAGCACAATGCCGACCTCAAGCTGGAGAGTGAGCTGGGCAAAGGCACCAATATCCGGGTCATCTTCCGGACCGATAACTAAGCCCGGTGTCCGGGCGGACTTGATCGCGTCGGCGTGTCGCCGCAGACCTGATCGCGTCGGTCGCTCCTGCTTCGCAATCCGCTCTGCCGTAAAAGAGACAACCTGAGCGAACGCGGTTGTTACATTGTGCAAAATGAAACCCATTAAAAAACCAGGTGCCAAAGAAAACAGGCGCCTGGTTTTTTATTGTGTGCAGTTTTGAAAAAAGGGGAACGACTCAGGGGTTGAAAACCGCCAGCCCATAGCGGGCAAGGTTATAGATATTGATGCCGATGATGACCAGCATCAGGATGATCAACAGCTTTTCGATTGCGCGGTTGCTGATGCGTTTGGAGATAAAGTTTCCCAGCAGTGCGCCGCCGCAGCCGCCAGCAGCCATCATGATCAGGTCGGACCAGTTGAAAGTGGGTACCGTCTGCTGAATCAAAGCGCTTACAAGGCTTGCCAGCTGAGAAAACATGATAATGAAGATCGAGTTTTTCGCGGCGGTTTTGGCGTCCATCGAAAAGCAAAAGAACAAAAGCGCCATATTCAGCGGACCGCCGCCAATGCCGATAAACGAAGAGACGATTCCCAAAACCAGCCCGACGCCGGTACAGACCAATATGTTATGCAGCTGATAGGAAGGAAGCTGGTCTTTTTTCAGGGTGTAAATAAACACCAGCACCGTCGTCAGCAGCAGGAAAAACGACTGGGTCATGCCCAGCATATTCTCATCCGACTGCTGCTTGACCATTTCCAGCAGCGCCTTGCCGATCAGACCGCCGATTGCCGCGCCGACGGCGAGCGGAGCGGTGGTTTTCAGCTGCAAGATTACGCCGTTGCCGCGGCTGCGCAGCAGCGAAACGACCGACATCGCCAGCACCGTGCATCCGGAGAGAAAACTGATGGTCGAAGCGGGCATCACATTCATCGCGTCGACAACCGGCTTGATGATGACACCGCCGCCATAACCGGCGACAGCCCCGATAGAGGAGGCTGCCAGACAGACAAAAAATAAAATGACTGCAAGCACTTAAAAAACATCCTTTCTGAATTGCCAGAGGATATAAAATATATCTGCTATCTATAAAAAAGCGTGATACGGCTGGAAAATGCGAAAAATGACTGACCTCCTTAAAATCCGTTGTTATATCAAATATTATAGCATATCTGCCGGGGAAAGAAAATAGAGAAAATCTCGAGCTTGTCGAAAAACATTTTTGGGATTGGCGAATCGACTGCTCAAGATTGAACAACCTATTTTTAGAGAACAGTAGGTCCAGGGGCGGACGGTTCGCGTTGCGAACCAGACAGTTTGCTGGCAAACTGTACGGCTTTCTGGGAAAGCCTGCCCTGGGCGCGCGTAAGCGCGCAACCCCACTCAAAAACGCAGCCATTGCCGCGGTAAGCGGCAATGGCGGAAAAAGAGGACGAGCGATTGACTTTATCGACAGCCTGAATCTCTTTAAAACCGTGCAATTTTCCATCCCTGCCGGGTCAATTTTTCAGGTCAGGCAAAAAATGGGAAAAATCTCTTTATTTTTAGGGAAGGGTGTGGTATAATTTAGTTTATATAATCATTTTCAACCAAAACCGGAAAGGGAGATTTCGTCGATGGATAAACTGTTGCAGATTCTCTCCGGCAATGCCCGGCTGGAGACAAGAAAAATTGCCGTGATGATGGGCGAAAGCGAAGAAGCCGTCCGCAAGCAGATCGCTGACTATGAAAAAGCAGGCGTTATCCGTGGATATAAGCCGCTTCTTGATTACGATAAAATCGAAGACGCGCCTGTCGAGGCGATCATTGAAGTCCGCGTCAGCCCGCAGCGCAACTATGGCTTTGAGGAGATCGCCAAGCGGATCGCCGATTACGACGAGGTCGAGAGCGTCTACCTGATGAGCGGCGGATACGACCTGCATCTGCGGGTGGTCGGGCATTCGTTCAAGGATATCGCGCTGTTTGTATCCCAGCGGCTGGCGGTGCTGGACGGCGTCCTTTCGACCGCGACCCATTTCCTGCTCTCCCGTTACAAGGAAAACGGGGTTATCATGGGCAAGACGGGAATTGACGAAAGGAGAAACGTTTCATTTTGATGGATTTGGAAAAGCTGATCTGTAAACGGACGGCGGATATGAAACCCTCAGGGATACGCCGTTTTTTTGATATTGCCAACGAGATGGAGGGTGTCATCTCGCTCGGCGTCGGCGAACCCGATTTCAAGACGCCGTACGCCATCCGCCGGGCTGCCATCGACAATTTGCAGCGCGGCAACACCCGTTATACCGCAAACGTAGGTCTGATAGAACTGCGCAAGGCGATTTCGGATTATATGCGGGAGCGTTTTACACTGGAATACGATCCGGTGCATGAGGTCATGGTCACCGTCGGCGGAAGTGAAGGGATCGACCTTGCGGTGCGCACGTTTATCGAAGCGGGAGACGAGGTGCTGATCCCCGAGCCGAGTTACGTCGCCTACGCGCCGATTGTCGCGCTGACCTATGGCGTGCCGGTTCCGATCCCGCTGAAGGAGGAAAACAACTTCCGGCTGACGGCTGAAGAACTGGAAGCGGCGATCACCCCTAAAACCAAGATGCTGATACTGCCCTTCCCGAACAATCCGACCGGCAGCATCATGCGCCGGGAACACCTGGAGGCGATTGCCAAGGTACTGCGCAGGCATGATGATATCGTCGTCGTATCGGACGAAATTTACGCCGAACTGACCTATAACGGACGGCATGTGTCAATTGCCGAGCTGCCGGACATGTGGGAACGGACGATTATTATCGGCGGTTTTTCCAAGGCGTTTTCGATGACCGGATGGCGGCTGGGGTATTTGTGTGCACCGCCTGCGGCGCTTTCCCAGATGCTCAAAATTCACCAGTACGCGCTGATGTGCTCGCCGACGACCTCTCAGTGGGGCGGCGTTGAAGCGCTGCGCAACTGCATCGACTCGATCGCTGCCATGCGGGATGAATACAATCTGCGCCGGCGGTTTGTTGTGGACGAGTTCAACCGGATGGGACTGCACACCTTTGAGCCGGAAGGCGCGTTTTACGTCTTCCCGTGCATCAAGTCGACCGGGCTTACCTCGGAGGAGTTCTGCGAAAAGCTGCTGTACTCTAAGAAAGTCGCGGTCGTGCCGGGTGATGCGTTTGGTGAAAGCGGCGAAGGGTATATCCGCGTTTCCTATTGCTATTCGGTCAACCATCTGACGGCTGCTGTCCGCGGGATCGCGGAATTTCTTGCCGACTTAAAGGAAGGCAAAGTATAAAAAATATATATTGCTGCCCGGTACCGCCGCGCTGCCTTTGCGGGTGAGCGCGGCGGTATTTATATGGAAGAATGCGGGCAGACGAAAGGAATTTGCAACTATGCCGATATATGATACGCCGGTCGGAGTCTGTCATCTTGACCGGTATGCGCCGGATGAGACGGAAAAGGCGGTCGCCCGGCTGGGAGAACTGGTCGGGATACGGGAACTGGTGCGCCCCGGGATGAAGGTGACCATCAAGCCGAACCTGCTGATGAAGCGCCGCCCGGAGGAAACCACCACCACCCATCCGGAGGTCGTGCGCGGCGTCATCCGGCTGCTGCGCAGCCTGGGCGTGGAAGCGCAGAATATTACGATTGCCGATTCACCGGGCGGACTGTACACCCATGCGGCGCTGTCAGGAATCTATACCGCAACCGGTATGCGCGCGGTCGCGGCGGAGGAAGGCGTCCTGCTGAATGACGATTATACTTCCACCGAACTTGCCTGCCCGTCGCCGGTTCGCTGCCATACCTTCCCGATTATCCGACCGGTTGCCGAAGCCGATCTGGTGATATCGGTCTGTAAGCTGAAAACCCACTGCATGACCGGGCTTTCGGGCGGCGTCAAAAACCTGTTCGGGACGATACCCGGGCTGACCAAGCCGGACTATCACTGGCGGTAACCCGAAAAAGAGGATTTCTGCCAGATGCTGGTCGACCTCTGCGAGACGGTGCGTCCGGGCGTGACCTTCTGCGACGCGGTCGAGTCGATGGAAGGCGACGGACCGTCTTCCGGCAGCTGCCGCAAGACGGGAATGCTGCTGGCCTGCCGTTCGCCTTATCAGCTGGACAGAGCGCTCTGCCGGGTGATTGGACGCAGTCAGCAGGAAATTCTGACGCTGAAAGCGGCGGAAGAACGCGGACTGTGTGCAGGTGAAGAAGAAAACCTGCCGATTGTCGGTGATGAGCTGACAGTATTCCCGGATTTTGAACGTCCGCGGACGATGAGCACCGATTTTCTGTCCAAACTGCCGAAGCCTTTGCGTACCGTCTGCCGGCCGCTGGTCGGGAAGTTTTTTACATCTCGTCCGCAGATTGATACTGCACGGTGTGTCGGGTGCGGCAAATGCGCCGAAAGCTGCCCGGCACATACGATTAAAATCGAAGGCGGCAAGGCGAGAATCGACCACAGCAAATGCATCCGCTGTTACTGCTGCCATGAGATGTGCCCGATTCACGCAATCGGCATCCGCCAGAACCGGCTGCTCAAGCTGTAAGCCCGGTGTCCGGGCGGATGGTGCGCGTTTGTTACTTATGTATATTTGCGCTAAGGAGAGTAGAAAATGGACAAAATCATTCTGCTTGCACATGCGAAGCTGAATTTATCGCTGGATATCACCGGGCTTCGGGAAGACGGCTACCACCTGAT
>CALWWT010000092.1 GCA_944385325.1 uncultured Clostridia bacterium
GAAATCGTACAGATTGCCAGCGCCTTTTTGCCGCAGTCGGCAGCCGTCAGATAGAGCGCCGCCGATTCCATCTCCACCGCCAGACATCCCATCTTTGCCCACGCGCCGGTATCCCGGTCGTCATAGAAAGTGTCGCTGCAAAAGAGGCTTCCGACCTTATAGCTGACGCCCAGTTCCGCGCAGCTGTCCACCATCGTCCTCAGCAGCGTCCAGTCGGCTGTCGGCGCGATCAGCCCGGGCAGCGAAAACTTTTCGCCAAAACGGGAGTTCGTCGAAGCGCTGATCCCGATCACCAGGCTCCTCAGCGGCACATCTGCCCGAAGCGCGCCGGCACTGCCGATGCGGATGATGTTCTCCACGCCATAAAAGCTGTACAGCTCATGGGAATAAATGCCCATCGAAGGACATCCCATGCCGCTTGCCATCACCGAGACCGGTACCCCTTTAAAACTCCCGGTATACCCGTAAATTCCGCGCACCGAGGTGACCAGTTTCGGGGAATCCAGAAAGTTTTCCGCGATAAACTTTGCCCGCAAAGGGTCGCCGGGCATCAGCACCGTCCGGGCAAAATCGCCCTTTTCCGCTCCAATATGCGGTGTCATCGGACATACCACCTTTCCTCGTCCTTTTATTGATACAAACGGTTATTCCTGCCAGTATTCCTTGCGCAGCCGGAAAACAGCGGCGCTCATCCTGCTGACCAGGATACCCGTTTCGGTGATCGACGCATTCCCGGTCGAGAAGACCAGCGAATCGATCATCGCAGGCCACTGGTAATCCGACTCGGACGCATTGACAACAACCAGCAAGCTTCCGCGCGAATAGGCAATGACACCGGTATCCAGGTCAAAGAACTTGAGCGGACGGGTAAAGTCAGCGGTATTTTCCCGGCGCATCTTCCCAAGGCGGACATAAAAATCATGCAGCCCGGCGTCGATCTTATCCCAGCTGAAAGTCCGTCTGTTCCACGGGTCGCCAAAACCGTACATGCCGATCTCGTCGCCGTAGTAAAGCGACGGGAACCCGGGCAGCGTATACTGCAAGGTCGCCGCCAGCTTCAGCCGCTGGACACCCTTCCAGTATTCATCCTGCGTCATCTTGTATTCCGGGCGGTCCTGGGCGGCAACCTCATGCTCGACACCCAGCGCCGTCAGCGCGCGCACCGAGTCATGGGTCGAAAGCGGCGTCATCAGCGTCGCGATCGACGGCCAGGGGTAATGGTCAAGGATCGTCATGACCGCGGTATAGAAAGCGTCGGCGTCTCCGCTGCGGACAAACGACAAAATCGCGCTGCACCAGGGGTAGTTCATGACGCTGTCCAGTTCCTCGCCCTGAAGATACGGGCGGCGGACATCATAGCTGCACTTGTTGGAGGCGTCCTCCCAGACCTCGCCGACGATATAGGCGTCCGGGTCGTATCCCTTGACCGATTTGCGCAGCCGCTTGAGGAACTCATCCGGCAGTTCGTCGGCGACGTCCAGCCGCCATCCGAACGCACCGCACTTCATCCAGTGACGGAGCACACCTTCGTCGCCGCAGATATATTCCAGGAAATTGGGGTCAGTCTCATTGACATTCGGCAGCGTCGGGAATCCCCACCAGCAGTCATATCCGGTGCCCGAATCGGTGAAATTATACCAGCTGTAGTAAGGCGAATCGCTCGATTCCCATGCGCCGACGCCGGAATAGTGACCGTTCTTGTCAAAATAGATCGAATCGGAACCGGTATGAGAGAAGACGCCATCCAGAATGATCCGGATACCCATCTCGCCTGCCTCTTTGCACAGCCGCTTGAAATCCTCCTCGGTTCCGAGATAGGGGTCGATCGCCAGATAGTTGGCGGTATTGTAGCGGTGGTTGCTTGCCGATTCAAAGATCGGGTTGAGATAGATAATGCTGACGCCCAGTTCCCGCAGATACGGGAGCTTCTGCCGGATTCCTTCCAGATCGCCGCCAAAAAAGTCGGTCGCTTCATAATTGGGCAGGTCAAAGGTAAACAGCGGGCGTTCGTTCCAGTTCTGGTGAATAATCCGGGGCGAAAGCGTTTGCGGAAGCGGGTCGCTGCTGCCGCGCAGAAAACGGTCGGGGAAAATCTGGTACATAATGCCGCCCTGCAAAAACTCAGGGGTATGGTAGTCTTCCCGGTAGACCAGCAGCTGCCATTCCGGCAGGAAGTCGCCGGTCACCGCACGGGCATTCTTGCCTCTGCCGACATAGAGAATACCCTTTTGTGTCTCGACCTCAAACCGGTAAAAATAAAGCCCGGCTTCCTCGATCGTAAACTTGACCTCGTAGGTCGTGGAATGAAATGAAGAAGAAACCTGCGAAAATAAAATCTTGCGCTGAGATTCAGGGTCGGTCACATTGCTGTAAAACTTATCCTCCGTAACCGTCATATCGCTAAGCCCATCCTTTCGCAGGATGATATACATCCGCTGCGGACGAACAGATTTTATGACCGATACCCGCAGGGTAATTTCGGTACCGGTACTGACCGCGCCAAACGGCCGTTTACAGGCAAGATCCCAGGCATCGAAACGAATTGTCACATCCAAAAGAGGACATCCTTTCCATCCGGCAAAAATTGCCGTTTTTTATATATATAACAATAAGCCGGAACCCCGGCTGCAGTCTGTCGATAAAATCCAACGTGCATATTCTTCATCCGCCATTGCCATGCTTCGCATGGGCAATGGCTACGTTTTTTAGTGAGGTTGCGCGCGGAGCGCGCCCA
>CALWWT010000093.1 GCA_944385325.1 uncultured Clostridia bacterium
CCTTGTAATAAGGACAGTTCCGACTGATCTGCATGCAGATATCTTCCCCATAAGGCGGGGTGACCGAAACGCTCCGCCAAACAGAAAGGGCAGGGACGGCGAAAGCCATCCCTGCCCTTTTTGTACAGTTTGGGGGTCAATACAGGGTATCGATTTGCAGTCCGTCCCAGATATCCATCAGCCTGTCCTGCCCGATCACCGCGTTTTCAATCAAAAGCTCCACCGAGTCAAACGCCTGCTGGTTTCCGTCCGCCCACAGCGAAACATAACGATCTGAACCGCTGCGTGAGATAAAGCAGGGAACGCCATCGACCGAAAATTCCAGTTCACGTCCACATTCAATCAGCCAGATCAGTGCCGCAAAATATTTGTGTTCCAGCAGTTCCCAAACAATCCGTTCATGTAAATCCATCATATTCTCCAAACAACCTGACCGAACAGATCAGTAATGTGTGCGCAGCGTTTGTAAAGAAGCAAATTCGCACTATCTACCCGGCGCGTTTGCTCAGGTTGTTACTATCGAAATCGAGCCCATCGGAACGTGGGCGATCAGCGCGAACCAGTCTGCGGCGACTCGCCGCTGAAGAATTCCTCATACCAGAGGATAAAGGTATAAATGACCCAGATCTTCTTCATATTGAGGTGGACGCCGTTTTTGTGGTCGTCCAGCATCTTGCGGATGAAATCGTGGTTGAAGAACATAGCCGCGACTTCGCCGTCGAATTTTTCCCGAACCATTTCATAGTACTTGTCCTGCCGGAGCCAATCGCTGAGCGGGACAGGGAAGCCGAGTTTTTTCTTATTGGCGGTACGTTCCGGAATCTGTTTGATCGCAGCGCCGCGGAGCGCACGCTTGGTGACCTCATCATAAGCGCGGTAGCGGGTCGGGATCTGGACAGCGAGTTCCAGCATCTTCTTATCGAGGAAGGGAACGCGCAGTTCGAGGGAATTGGCCATGCTCATCCGGTCGGCCTTCTGGAGGATATCATACAGCATCCAGGTGTACATATCGACATACTGCAAGGCGGTCGGTTCGTCAAACCCCTTCATCCGTTCAAAGAGCGGGCGGGCGTAATCGGTCGGGTCCTTGGCGTGATATTTTTTCCGGAGCACCTGGTCTCGGTTTTCGTAGGTAAAGTTATAGTTTGCCCGCATAAACCGCTGATAAGGCTCCATCGCGCCGCGGAGGATAAACTGCTTGCCCTTGAAATCCGGCATATGCCTGACCACACCGGCAGCCGCTTTTCTCAGCTGGCGCGGGATACGGGAATACCGCTGGAAATGACCGCCGGCGAGGTACATCGGATAGCCGCCGAACAGTTCGTCCGCGCCTTCGCCCGACAAAACGACCTTGACATATTTGGCGGCGTTCTGTGCAAGGAAGTAAAGCGGGATTTCCGAAGGGTTGGGAAGCGGTTCGTCCATATAATACTGGATTTTGGACGCCATTCCAAAATAATCATCGGCACTGATCTTGTTGCTGATATTCTGTACGCCTACGACCTTGGAAAAATCCTGCGCGTAGGAGAGTTCGGAGTATTTTTCTTCCTCGTATCCGACAGTGAAGGTCTTGATGTCCTTGGTGCACTTGGAGACTTCCTGAACGACGTAGGATGAGTCGATACCGCTTGAAAGGAAGCATCCGACTTCAACGTCGGCGATCTGGTGCGCCTGGACCGATTCGGTGAAGGTTTTGGCGATCAGTTCTTCCCATTCTTCGAGAGATTTGCTTTCATCGATCTTGTAGGTGACCTCATAATACCGTTCAACCTTCATTTCGCCGTTCTGCCATGTGAAGCAGCAGCCGGAAGGCAGCTTATAGACATTTTTGAACATCGTTTCGTTGTCCGGCACATACTCATAGCAGAGCCAGTCGGGAAGACGTTCTTCATTCAGTTCCTTTTCAAACCGCGGATGTTCAAGGAAAGACTTGATTTCGCTGCCAAAGAGGAAGGTATCGCCTTTTTTGTAGTAATAAAACGGTTTGATGCCAAAGATATCTCTGGCGCCGAACAGTTTTTTCTCTTTCTTATCCCAGATGACAAAGGCATACATACCGCGCAGCTTGTCCAGCAGTCCTTTACCGCCGAACTCCTCATAGCCATGCAGCAGCACTTCCGAGTCGGTTTCGGTGGTGAAGACATGCCCTTTTTCGATCAGTTCAGCGCGGATTGACTGATAGTTATAGATTTCGCCGTTGAACACCAGCACCATCGACTGATCTTCGTTGAAAATCGGCTGGCTGCCGCCGGACAGGTCGATAATGGCAAGCCGTCTGAATCCGAGCGCGATATCGTCATCGACATAGCTAGCCGCCTGGTCGGGACCCCGGTGGGTAATCCGATTGCCCATTGCGTCGATAATTTTATCCGCATTCGGCAGACCGTTTACAGAAAATCCTGCAAATCCACACATTTGTACTTCCCCCTTAAACTGTTAATCTCTTTGTATCAGGCGCTGAAATTCCGGGCGGAGTTTTTTCCCGCACTGGATCACAGCGGCTCTTGCCAGCACTTCCAGCACGTCAACGCAGCCCGACACCGGATAATCTCTCTTGATCAGCGACAGTTCGGTGCATCCGAGGATGCAAACCTCACATCCTGCCTCTCTCATATTGCTTACCACCCGGTCAAACCGGTGCATTTCAACCGGTTTACCTGCCTTGACATTGTGATAGATCAGGTGCATGACCGACTGCTGACCCTCTTCATCCGGGATTTCCCAGGCAATGCCGGCTTTTTCCAGTTCCGCCTGGAACAGTCCGGTCTGGACGGTGCCGCTGGTTGCGAGGATACCGGCTTTTTTGACGCCTTCGGATTTTAAGAGAGCCGCGGTTTCCCGGACGGCATGAATCCACGGGATAGGGGATTCAGCCGCGACCTGGTCATAGAAGCAGTGGGAGGTGACGCAGGTCACGACAAACCGTGTAGCGCCAACCGTTTCCAGTGTTTTGACCGCTTCACGCAGTACCGGAACCGGGCTTTGATCGGATTTTCCCAGCAAAAAAGCGGTGCGGTCGGGGATGGTCGGGAGATTGAGCAGGACGCTCGGGAGATGCTGCTGATCCAATTCCGCGTCGGTCATCGAGACGACCAGCCGCTGGAAGTAAGCCGAAGCCATCGGACCCATGCCGCCGATGATCCCCAGGACCTCAGGTGTATCAGAAAAAAGTTTGCTCATTCGTGCAGTCCTTTATTACCGAAGTATTTTTTATATTTTTTGACATAGTTGAGCTGATTTTTCAGGAAATAGATTCGCCGTTTGATGCTCATATCCGGTTCGTAATGGAAAGAGTGGACAAACAGATGGTCCCGAATCAGTTCCTTAGCCTGTTCTTTGAGTTCCTCGTCCTTGACGTATTTGAAGATGACCTTTTTGGGGATAATGCTCCAAAGCGCCTGTTCCTCAGCGATGACGCAGCCCATCGGCTGACCGAGAATCAGGTCATTGACCAGGAAGGTTGCGAGGTTATACCCGGCAGCAGTGACGAAAAAGCTGGAACGACCCTGACGCAGGTTCATTTCAAACAGCTTGTACTTGCCGTCTCTCGGGTCGAGCTTCATATCGAAGTTTGCAAAGCCTTTATACCCGATATCCTCGAGAAATTCCTTCATCTGAGCGGAGAGTTCCCGGTCGACGGTATTGACAATAGCGGCGTAGCTGCCGATACCTTCCGGCGAATGTTCTTCCAGCAATGCATGACCGAGTGCGATCAGCTTGACCTTGCCGTCCTTGCCGCAGTAGCAGTTCATAACCCGCATCTGGGAGTCTTCACCCGGGATATATTCCTGCAAAATCAGGTGATCCTGATAGCTGGAGCCATAGATTGCATCCAGGATTGCGTCGAATTCTTCCTTATTATTGGCGAGGAAGACCTTTTTCTTGTGCGGGAAGGTGCAGTTCCAGTAAGCGACCGAGTTGGACGGCTTGATGATGCAGGGAAAATCAAACGGGAGGGTGATGTCCTTGTAATTTTCCGCGGTGCAGGTCGTTGTCTGCGGGAACAGGAAACCATGTTCGGTGCAGACCTTGTAAAAGCTTTCCTTGATGGAAAGCTGCATCAGGAGCGGTTCGTCGATGCAGTTGAAGACATAATAATCTTTCAGCTTATCCTGATTACGGACAAGGAGCTTGATGTAGTTGTCGCCGCAGGGGACGAGCAGCAGCTGTTTGCCGTTACTATGTTCTTCAGCGAACTTGACAAGGGTTTTAACGAAAACCTCGTCATTTTCAAGGTCAGGTTCGGTAACAACAACCTTAACAATTTTAGAATCAGAGGTAGCGCCGAGCGCTTTTTTTGCGATGGCGAAACAGGTAACGCCGTACTGACCATACGCTTCATGGAAAGAGCGCGCCATACCATAAACGTTGACGTCGCTGCCCAGAAGCACGGGGATAAAGGGTGGGGACATGAAGTCTCTTCCTTTCATTTCTATAATAAAGGGACACACGAGTTGTCATATATCCAATACTCTTTATTATACTATCCTTCCCGGAAAATTACAAGTTCTTTTTCCGGTGGCGTGTCGCCACGGACTTATTCGCGATGATCGGCGGCGTTCTGACCGCCTCGACTGTGCGAGTAACAGCCTTTGCGAACGCGCCGGGCAGTGTGTGCGCACAAACTCTCCGTTTACATAACTGCGAAGCAACTTCACGTTTTGCGGCAGCAAAACTCTTCACTTGGCGTGAGCCAAACTTAACGTTCTGCTTATGCAGAACACTTCACTTCCGCAAGGCAGCAAAGCTGCCTTGCGGAAACAACGATTGTGTGGTATTATAATGTGGGGGTTGAGGCGATAAATAAAAACGCTTTGCTTCAGACCCTGAAAGGAAAACAGAAAATAATGACATTACTTGGTAAATGTTTACTGACCTATCTGTTGATTGTCAATCTGCTGGCGTTTATCCTCTGCGGGCTGGACAAGTGGAAAGCCAAACGGGGATACTGGCGGGTTCCTGAGCG
>CALWWT010000094.1 GCA_944385325.1 uncultured Clostridia bacterium
ACCAGCACCAGACCTGCGATCATAGCCGCAGCGCCGCAGTTAATCGGCGACTGGATAACAGCGGGGAAGTACTGACCGAACAGCATATTGCCAATCATCAGCAGCGACCCGAACAGGAAGCTGACCCAGCAAGCGGCCTTGGTAGTCTTTTTCCAGTAGAGGCTGTACAGGAACGGTGCGAGGAAGGAGCCGGCAAGTGCACCCCAGGAGATACCCATCAGCTGGGCGATAAAGGTAACCGAACTCTTATACTGGATCAGGGCAAGGATGGCGCTGATCGCGATGAATACGACGATCAGGATGCGGATGGTGATCAGCTGCTGTTTTTCGCTCATTTTCTTGACGATATTGTCTTTCAGGAAGTCAATCGTCAGTGTCGAGCTGGACGCCATGACCAGCGAGGAGAGGGTAGACATCGACGCGGACAGCACCAGGATGACCGTCAGTGCGATCAGCCCATCCGAAAGCCCGGACAGCATCGTCGGGATAATTGAGTCGTAACCACCGGCGGCGATATCGATCTGATCGGAGAACAGCCGTCCGAATCCGCCGAGGAAGTAACAGCCGCCCGATACCACCAGCGCAAACAACGTCGAGATGATCGCACCCTTTTTAATCGAGTTTTCGTCCTTGATGGCATAGAATTTCTGCACCATCTGCGGCAACCCCCAGGTGCCCAGCGAGGTCAGCAGCACGACAAACAATAACCCCAGCGGGTCAGGACCGAAGAAGGAGCCGAACACACCCGGTACGGTCGATACGGTTTCGTCCTTCACCTCAGCCAGCCCGGCAAGCGTCTGCATAAAGCCGCCCTTGCTGGTCAGCACGGCTGCAATTACCGCGACGATACCGCCCAGCATGATCAGACCTTGGATAAAATCGTTGATCGCGGTTGCCATATAGCCGCCTGCGATGACGTAAATTGCCGTCAGCACCGCCATCAGAATAATGCAGTAGGAATAATCGATATCAAACGCCATCCCAAACAGCCGCGACAATCCGTTGTACAGCGAAGCGGTGTACGGAATCAGGAAGATAAAGACAATCACCGACGCGCCGATTTTCAGACCTCGTGAATCGAACCGCCGCCCGAAAAATTCCGGCATGGTCGCCGAATCGAGGTGTTGAGTCATAATTCTGGTTCGTCTTCCGAGGATGACCCACGGCAGCAGCGAGCCGATCAGCGCGTTGCCGATACCGATCCATGTTGACGCGATACCAAACTTCCACCCAAACTGCCCGGCGTAACCGACAAAGATAACGGCGGAAAAATACGATGTGCCATACGCAAAGGCTGTCAGCCAGGGACCAACCGACCTTCCGCCCAGCACGAACCCGTTGACATCGGTCGCGTGTTTGCGGCAATACAGGCCGATTCCGATCATAACAGCGAAGTAAATAATCAGCGCGGCAAGTTTCATCCGAAAGACCTCTTTTCATACTATGTACTTTATTACTTTTATGCTTTTATTTCTAAAAGCATAAATACTTTACCACATAAAATCAAAGAAGTCAAGCGTTTGGCGAAAATTTGCTGCCGATTTAATCCGCAAAATTATCCGTCAATTTTTGTGCAGATTATGCAATATTTCGGCAAAATTCTCTTGTCGTTAACCCTGAAGACTGGTATAATAGAATCAATTCCTTCAGAAGGGAGAGAAAAAAGGGCATGAATTACGCAACCATCAAAACCTGTGACATTGCCAACGGACCTGGTGTCCGCACCAGCCTTTTTGTATCCGGCTGCACCCATCACTGCAAAAACTGTTTCAACCAGGAAGCATGGGATTTTGCTTACGGCGAGCCGTTCACCGACCAGACCATTCAGCATATCTTGAGCGAATGCACACCTTCTTATATTGCCGGGCTGACGCTGCTGGGCGGCGAGCCGATGGAACCGGCGAACCAGCAGGGGATACTGCCGCTGTTAACTGCGTTCCGGGCGCGTTTCCCGGAGAAAAACATCTGGTGCTACAGCGGATACACCTATGAACAGCTGACCGCGCCGGGCAGCCGCTGTTATCAGCCGGGCGTGACCGAGCAGCTGTTGTCGCTGATCGACGTGCTGGTAGACGGACCGTTTGTACAGGAAAAGTATGATATTTCGCTCCGTTTCCGCGGCAGCAGCAACCAGCGTCTGATCGACCTGCGTAAAACCGAAGCGGCAGGGGAGATCGTCTGGTGGGAGGACGGACCGGTCTATTCAACGCGCAGGATGTGACCTCACTGCCGGGTATATTTTTGCGCACTGCTGACGGGAATAATATCAAAGAAGTTTTGGGCATACATGAAATATTCGCGCAGATAAAAGCAGCCGCTCCCGACATATGGGAACGGCTGCTTTGTCATATAGATTTTTGATTGGCGTGATATCACATTGACAAACCGGGAGTATCGCACCGTAGGCTGCTACACTGCGTCCGCTTACAGGTGCAGCACTCTGTCTCTGATTTCCTGGGTGCGTCCCTGGTTCCAGAACTGGGTGCCGATATAGCCGCAGGTACGTCTTGCAACGTGGAGCATTCTCTGGTCACGGTTGCCGCACTTGGGGCATTCCCAGACGAGCTTGCCGTCGTCTTCGACGACCTGAATCTCACCGTCGTATCCGCAGCAGCTGCAATAGTCCGACTTGGTGTTCAGTTCGGCGTACATGATGTTGTCGTAGATAAACTGCAAAACGCTCATGACTGCCTCGAGGTTATCCTGGACATTGGGAACCTCGACATAGCTGATCGCGCCGCCGGGAGAAAGCTGCTGGAATTCGCTCTCAAACTTGAGTTTAGTGAAAGCGTCGATCTGTTCGGTGACGTGGACATGGTAGCTGTTGGTGATATAGCCGCGGTCGGTGATACCGGGGATAATGCCGAAACGCTGCTGGAGGCAGCGCGCGAACTTATAGGTGGTCGACTCGAGGGGAGTACCGTACAGCGAGTAGTCGATATTTTCGGCAGTCTTCCATTCCTTGCACTTGTCGTTCATTTTCTGCATGACCGAAAGCGCGAAAGGTTTTGCGACAGGGTCGGTGTGGCTGCGGCCGGTCATATACTTGACACACTCATACAGTCCGGCATACCCCAGCGAGATGGTCGAATAGCCGCCGTACAGCAGCTTATCGATTGTTTCGCCCGGTTTCAGCCGGGAGAGCGCGCCAAACTGCCAGAGGATCGGCGCAGCGTCCGATTTGGTGCCCAGCAGCCGCTCATGGCGAACCCGGAGCGCACGGTGGCAGAGTTCCAGCCGTTCCTCGAAGATTTCCCAGAATTTATCGACATCGCCGCCCGAAGAGAGCGCGACATCCACCAGATTGATGGTGACAACGCCCTGGTTGAACCGTCCATAGTATTTCGGTTTGCCGTTTTCGTCGACAAAGGGCGTCAGGAAGCTGCGGCAGCCCATGCAGGGGTAGCAGTTGCCGTTGCCGTTTTTATCGACTTTCAGTTCCAGCATCTTCTTTTCGGAGATATAGTCGGGAACCATTCGTTTAGCGGTGCACTTGGCAGCCAGTTCGGTCAGGTAGTAGTAGGGCGAATCGGGGTGGACATTTTCTTCTTCCAGCACGTAAATCAGCTTGGGAAATGCAGGGGTGATCCAGACGCCGTCCTCATTTTTAACGCCCTGATACCGCTGGCGGATGGTTTCCTCGATGATGATCGCGAGGTCTTTTTTCTCCTGTTCGTTTTTCGCTTCACCCAGGTACATGAAAACGGTGATAAACGGAGCCTGACCGTTGGTGGTCATCAGGGTGACGACCTGGTACTGGATGGTCTGAACGCCGCGGGAAATTTCGGTGCGCAGGCGGCTCTCGATGATCTGGCGTTTGCGTTCTTCGGGGATATCCAGCCCCTTCATTTCCTGTTCGACCTCAGCGGCGAGTTTTTTGCGGCTGACGTCGACAAACGGAGCCAGATGGGTCAGGCTGATCGACTGACCGCCGTACTGGCTGGAAGCGACCTGCGCGATGATCTGGGTGGCAATGTTGCAGGCAGTCGAGAAGGAATGCGGCTTTTCAATCATGGTGCCGGAGATGACGGTACCGTTTTGGAGCATATCCTCGAGGTTGACCAGATCGCAGTTGTGCATATGCTGCGCGAAGTAGTCAGAGTCGTGGAAATGGATAATCCCTTCCTTATGCGCCTTGACGATATCCGCCGGCAGCAGCAGCCGCTCGGTCAGGTCCTTGGAGACTTCGCCTGCCATATAGTCGCGCTGGACCGAGTTGACGGTCGGGTTTTTGTTGGAATTTTCCTGTTTGACTTCCTCATTGTTGCATTCGATCAGCGAGAGGATGCGTTCGTCGGTGGTATTGCTCTGGCGTTTGAGGCTCTGGACATAACGGTAGGTGATATAATTCCTTGCGACGCTGAAAGCCTTCTGATCCATGATCTGGTCTTCCACCATATCCTGGATTTCCTCAACGCCGACTGAACGGTCGAGCTGTTCGCACAAAGCCTCGACATTCAGCGCGATGACAGAGATCTGTTCTTCCGACAGACGGGCGTCTTCTTTGGTGGCGCGGTTAGCGCCGGCCACAGCGGCCTTGATCTTGTTGCGGTCAAAAACAGCTTCTGCCCCACTTCGTTTAATTATTTTCATAATAAATCTCCTTTTCCATCCATACGCCAGCATATCTTCACTGCCGCAAAAGGGAAAAATTTGTCTGTGCCCAACAAAAGAAACGGAGCCGCCGGACGAAAACTGTCACCTTACACAGCAGATTGGTACAATATTCATATTTGTCTGAAACTGGTTGTATCATATGTAAGCAAGACTAAATATACACCATATCTGGATAGAAGTCAAGGACGATAACACCATATCTTGTAAAAATCAGCAATATAGCCAAAACCCGGCAGAGAAGTTCTTTGTTCGGATATATTGACAAACATTCGTTTTTACCCTTGTTTTTGCCATTTACATATCCGTTTACATTTAATTCAAACAGGAAATACCGGTCGAAAAAAAGCCGCCGGGCTTGCAGCCAGGCGGCTTTACAGGAAATTAAACGGCGACGGGATAAGGCAGGCGGATACCCCACTGCCGGCAGAATTGTCTCCTTAATCCCCGACCCGTTCGAGCAGAAATACGACCGGTCTTAACCCGTCGGCGCAGCAGGCAACGTGCTTTTCATCAAACCCCAGCACCCTGCCGCCGCCGATCAGCACATTGACAGGCATGACCAGCGACTGCCATGCCTGTGCGCAGAAACCTTCCGGCATTTCGTTGCCGAAGATGCCGCCGGTCAGAAAGGTTTGCCCAACCTGATGGACAGGGCAGGGTCCATAGTCCGGGTCGGTCACGAATTGTTCAGCCAGGTCCTCAAAGACAGTCGTTTTAAGGACGGTGATTTTGCATTTAGCCATTTTGTCACCTCAGTAAAAGATCATTTTCCGGTCAATATCCGACGACCGAGCTTCCGCCGTCGATGACCAACACCTGACCGGTAATCATTCTCGCCCAGTCGCTTGCGAGGAACACCGCAAGGTTTGCGACATCCTGCGGCTTGGAGAGCTGGCGCAGCGGGATAGCGTCCATAGCGGAAGCGGGAGGGGGCGGCAGCTTTTCGATTGCCGGAGTCAGCACGCCGCCGGGAGCCAGCGCGTTGACCCGGACGCCGAACTGCGCCCATTCGACCGCAGCCTGCATGGTCAGCGCGGCGACGGCGCCCTTGGAAGCGGAGTAATGGGCGGCAGCCATAGCCGGGTTCATCCCGCGGATACCAGCCATCGACGAAAAGTTGACGATACTGCCGCCGCGTTTTTTCATCGACTGGAGGACGACCTGCTGCATGACAAAAAACAGCCCGCGCGCATTGACATCCATGACCATCGTCCATGCCATTTGACAAGTATTATTCGTTGTTGTAATTCTGCGTTTCAAAAGAGTTGCTAAATGCGGAGAATTTTCCGGGCTGACATGATTGAGCGTGTTACTGTAATTTGTAAGAGTTTTTTTATATTCAGCTTGTCGAAAAACGTTTTTGGGATTGGCAAATCGGCTACTCAAGATTGGACAAACCCTTGTTTAGAGGACAGCAGGTCCAGGGGCGGACGGTTCGCGTTGCGAACCAGACAGTTTGCCAGCAAACTGTACGGCTTTCTGGGAAAGCCTGCCCTGGGCGCGCGTAA
>CALWWT010000095.1 GCA_944385325.1 uncultured Clostridia bacterium
GCGCATCTGGTACAGCGATCAGCCGGATGAACTGTGCGGAATGTACTGGCTGCTGTCTGAACTGAACGGGCTTGACCATCATGGCAAAATCTGGCTGGTCAAAATGCCGGACTGGCAGCCTGAACAGGACGGTGAACTGGTTGTCACCCATACCAGCTGGGGCGAGGTTACCCTTGACCAGTGGTCCCAATATGCCGCACTGCAAAAAGAAGCACCCAGCGCCCTGCTTGTCGGCTGCGCGATGCTGTGGCAGGATCTGAAAAAGGAAAATTCCCCGCTCCGGGCATCGGTCAACGGCCGTCTGGCAAGTGTCCCGGAAGACTTTTACGACAGTTTTATCTATCGGGAAATTGCCCGGAAGCCGCAGCAGTTCAGTGAAGCCGATGTGGTCGGACGGGTAGTGGGACACTGTCAATTGGGGATTTCTGCCGGATGGATTGCCGGTCGGATCGAAAAAATGATCGGGTCAGGGCTGCTTGAGCCGGTCGACCAGCCGCCTGATGACCACCCGACCTACCGGCGGACTTTACGCAAAACACCTCTGCTGATGGAAAATACTCCCTAAACCTGCGGCATTCGGACAGGCTGCATGATTATGACTGGGTAAAAAACTGTAACAGATTGTCCCGTAAAAGGGATTGCGGTTGAAATCCTGCGCCTGAATTGTTATAATAACCCTGTATTAACTTCCTCAGGAGGCGTATAAACATGGGCAGGATGCAAAGATCCCTGCAGCAAAACCAACACAAGCTGTATAAGCCGATCGGACGCTTCAGCCGCAACCCCGGACAGATCATTACCCTCAGCTTTCTGGCGGTAATCCTGACCGGAACGCTGCTTTTGATGATGCCGTTTTCTACCAAAAGCGGTCTGGGAACCCCGTTCCTTGCGGCGCTTTTTACCGCGACGTCCGCGACCTGCGTGACCGGGCTTGCAGTATATGATACCTACTCCCATTTTTCGATCATCGGTCAGACGGTCATTATCTGCCTGATACAGATCGGTGGACTTGGGCTGCTGACACTGACTGGCTTTTTCTACAGCCTGCTGCGGCACAAGGTCGGTCTGCGCACCGCCCAGCTGACACAGGAATCCATCAGCGCCGACACCCGTTCCAACACCCAGAGTTTACTGCGGATGGTAATGAAGGTCACCTTTGTCACCGAACTGCTTGGCGCTCTGCTGATGCTGCCGATGCTGGTTCCGGAATATGGCAGCTATGGCGTATTTATGGCGGTATTCCTATCCATTTCAGCCTACTGCAATGCAGGATTTGACCTGTTTGGGTTTCTGAAACCCGGTGCCAGCCTGATTCCGGTGCAGGACAACCTGCCGCTGGTAGCAGTGATCAGCGCCCTGATCATCTGCGGCGGTCTGGGATTCATTGTTTGGCAGGATGTATTGGTCTACCATCGCCACAAACGGCTGCATTTCCATACCAAAACGGTACTGATTTCAACCGCGGTTCTGCTGCTGGGAGGTATGCTGCTGTTTGTCATGATGGAGTGGAGCAATCCGGCGACACTGGGTCCGATGAATATTGGTGAGAAATTTGCCCACGCCTTTTTCCAGTCGGTCACCTGCCGCACAGCCGGATTTATGACCTTTGACCAGATGGCGATGCGGGATATTTCCAAGATCCTCTCCATCGTGCTGATGTTCATCGGCGCGGCGCCCGGTTCGACCGGCGGCGGCATCAAGCTGACCACCGCGCTGATTATCTTTATGACGGTGGTTTCGGTCATCCGCGGTGAGGAAGACACTATTGTCATCCGGCGCAGGATTGACAAGGCAGTTGTTTACCGTTCGCTGGCTGTCGCGTTCCTGGCGGCATGCATGGTTATTTTTACCACACTGATTCTGCTGATCACTTCGGACGCATCCTCAGTAGACGCACTGTATGAATCGGTCAGCGCATTCGGCACGGTCGGGCTTTCAACCGGCGTTACGACCGCCACCAACTGGATTGGACAGCTGGCATTGATTTTCACGATGTTTTTCGGACGAATCGGACCGGTTGCATTTGCTCTTGCGCTCTCGATGCGTCCGAAGAGTCCTGCTTCCCGTCTGCGCAGCGAGCCGGAAGGCAAAATCTGGGTAGCCTGATCATTGATCGGTGGAGGGATATGTTTTGCTTAAAAGACAGAAAAAAATAACCAGACCTGCCGGTTCGGAAAGGAAAGGATTACAGCTGGTGATGGGCGGTATTTTTCTTTGTGCCGCTCGGCTGATGGTTGCCGGCGGTCTGGCAACGCTGATGCTGTTTATTGCCGCGGTGATGTTCGGATGCGGTATGTGGCGGTGGCGTCGGGTGGACACAAAATGCCTGATGGGGATCATCCCGGCGGTGATCCTGTTGTTGGGCGGTGTGACCGAAACCTGGGGATATACCGCCAGAGTTTCACAAGCAGTCTCACTGTCGGTTCATGGAGCTGCGACTGTGATCGGTACAGCCGCAGCGATTTTCCTCGCGCTGATCACCTTCCGGGTGAGCGCGCAAATCTGCCGGAAAGAAGGCGCGAAGGATACGGCAGAGATTCTTGCCCAGCGCCAATGGTGGATCGTCATCGGATATGCGGTCTGCGGCGGATGGGTACTGGTTGACCTGCTGACTGGATGGATGCCCAACATCGGCGTAATCCTGCGGATTGCTTCAATCCTGCTGGATATATTTTATCTTTCCGCGCTGTTTCAGGTGCGCAAGGTATTGGAATAATCATCCAAAAGTTTGGGAAAGCAGTTCAGGGGCGGATGATTCACCCCCAATATAATAAAAATTCTGCCTGTCACACCAAGGCAGAGATTGTTTTCAAGCCGCAGGGCAAGGTGATATAAAAATGGAACTCAAAGAAATCATCGCATCCATCGATGCCGTCCAAATCCCGGAGCAGGCAGTGATAACCCAGCTGAAACATCCGGAAGATAATGAACCTTATCAGGTCTGGACCATCCAGGGGCACGACCGGTACATTTTAAAAGAGGCAAAAGAATATGAAGCAGAAATCTATCAGACGATCCTTTCAACGCTAAATAAGGACAGTTTTCCGGTCGTCTATCAGACAGCCGCTGCAAATGGGAAAAAATACCTGCTGATGGAATATATTGAAGGCAAAGATCTGTGCAGGTGCAGCCGGTCAAAACTGACGCTGGCTCTGGATGCCCTGATCTCCATGCAGCGGGAAACATGGGAAAATCAGGACCTGATGGATTTGGGTTATTCGTTTGAAGAAAGCTTGCCCAGCCGCCAAAAACGTGGAAAGTATCTCAACGACCCGCTGTTAGAAAAGACCTATCAGAAATTTTTAGAGCTGTACCAATCACTGCCAAAAGCACTCTGCCATGATGATCTGCTTCCTTTTAATGTTATTGTTTCAGATGGGCGCGCGGTCCTGATCGACTGGGAATACGGCGGGCTTCTTCCCTATCCCACGTCATTTGCGCGGCTGATCGCCCATTCGGAAGAGGCTGAAAACGCGCTTTTTTACATGACAGATGCAGACAAAAACTTTGCGATCGACTATTATTACGAGCATCTGCTGAAAGAAAAAGGAATTACATATTCCCAGTGGCGCAGCACGCTTGAATACTTCCTGTTTTTTGAATACTGTGAATGGGTATTCGTCGGAAACAGGCACGGCGCGACGGACAGCCCATTTTATCAAAAATATCTGCCCATCGCAAGACATCAGGCACGCAAACTCGTCAGCGTGGATACCCAATCATAACAGCAAAATCCCGTCCCAGGTTCTGAAAACCCAGGACGGGATTTTTGATACTATCAGCCAATCACTGATGCCAGCTGCATCTGATCAAGATCATCGCATATTTCCTCAAATGTGCAGCCGTTGGTAAAAATACTGACCGATTTATATCCATTTTGGACAGTGACCCAGATCTGACCGTCATATTCCTGTACCAAAGCCTGAACATTATCGCTCGTTGTATAGAGTTCGTTCCGGTCATAGACGCTGTTCAGGATATACTCCGGTTTTTCTCCGTAATCCCATTCGGTGTTGTATTCATAATTCAGGACAAAGCATCCGCCATCCGCTGTTGTATAGCCGAGATGCAGTTTAGTAATAGAAAAATCGTCCTGCTGTTGATGACGGCAGAAGCTGAGCAGCTGACCGCCGGCATCCGGCGTCAATGTTTCCGACAGGAAGGACAAATCCCAATCAAGCAGTCCGTCCACCGTCACATGCGTTGCATAGTCTGATGAAGTACGATATTCGGTGACAATTTCGCCATAATAGCTGTCATCGCACTCAGAAATCATCCGCTCATCCCAGTCATCACCTTCACTACCGGTTTCACGGGAGATAACCTTT
Source organism: uncultured Clostridia bacterium (assembly GCA_944385325.1). GTDB lineage: Bacteria > Bacillota > Clostridia > Oscillospirales > Ruminococcaceae > Faecivivens. Next base: position 4,329 of record CALWWT010000095.1, read on the forward strand.
TCGTTTTCGCTGTAAAATCCGGATTCCATCGCACGGGCGACATACTCGGCAGACGTCTCCATATCGGCATTTTCTTCTGCCGAACTCGGCACCGAATAGCCGACAACCGCATCGGGGTCATCCAAATCTTCCTGCTGCTTCTGTGTCAACGCCTCAATTGTGTCAAAGAAAAAGATTTCCCGGCGATTGATAATATAATCCGCGGTAAACGCAGTACATGCCAGCATCGCTGATACAAGCGCTGCCGCAATCACAATGGTTCGTACCATTTTAGCTGGCTTGGGATGTTTGTTGTTTTTTTCGATCATAGATAACACCTCCGTGACCGTCTGGTCAGAGGCATGCAGCGGATAAAACACCTTTTTCATTTGTTCTCTCATTTGACTGCCTCCTCTGACAGTTTATATTTGAGTTGTTCTCTTGCCCGTCTGAGCCGCGTACCAACGGTTCCGGGCGGCAGTTTGAGCAGCCCGGCAGTTTCTTCAATGGAATAACCTTCGTAATAATACAGATAGATAACGACCCGGTATTTCGCATCCAGCTGCATGACAGCGTCAAACAGGTCGCTGTACTGCGGCTCGTCGAAAACCAGCGTACTGACATAGCTGTCATATTCATGTGTCCTGCTCCATGGCGAACGCCAATGTTTTTTGCATTCGTTGAGCGTAACCCGGATGAGCCAGTGTTTCAGATGTTGGTCACTGTCAAACGTTTTTGAGGTTTCGTACAGCCGCAGCAGCACTGTTTGTGTCACATCGTCAGCATCAGCCTGGCTTTTCAGACTGCTGAACGCCAAACGAAAGATCATATCCATATACAGGCGCATCTGCCGGACAAATTCTTCTTTATTGGGCATATGTCTTACTCCTTGTGAAAAGCTTTTCAAACATAATATCCATGACCCGGTCAATTTTTTTCATCCAGCCAAATTTTTATGCGCAATCTAGGATATTGCTAAAAATGCCCGGTCCATAACGGACCGGGCACAGGCTGTCGATAAAATCCGACATGCATACTCTTCATCCGCCATTGCCGCTTGCCGCGGCAATGGCTACGTTTTTTTAGGGGGTTGCGCGTGGAGCGCGCGCAGGGCAGGCTTTCCCAGAAAGCCGTACAGTTTGCTTGCAAACTGCTCGCAGACAAATATGCTTATTCGCTTCTGAGCGCTTCGACCGGGTCTTTGCGCGCCGCCATCTTGGACGGAATCAGTCCGGATATAACCGTCAGCAGCATACTGATCGCAACCAGTATCACCGCACCGACCGGCGGCAGTGCCGCAAGTTCGGAGATGCCTGTCAGCGAATCGATAATCATATTGACCGGGATCAGCATCAGAAGCGTCACCACGATGCCCAGTGCACCCGAACCAAAACCGATAATCAGCGTTTCAGCGTTGAAGACGCTGGAAACATCGTGCTTGGAAGCACCGATCGCACGCAGCACACCAATTTCCTTTGTACGTTCCAGAACCGAAATATAGGTGATAATGCCGATCATGATCGACGAAACGACCAGCGAGATACCGACAAATGCAATTAAGATGTACGAAATCGCATTGATAATCGTCGTAACGCTGCTCATCAGCAGCCCGACCATATCGGTATAATCAATGGTATCCTCTTCCCTGCCCTCAGAGCGGCAGAGATCATTATACTGCTCGATCATTGCAGTCAGTTCTTCCTTATCGGCAAACGACTTCGGAATAAGTTCGATCGAGGCAGGCGAATCAAAGTCGGCTGCACCAAATGCTGTAAGGTTGCCGTCATAAGTGTTAGAGGTCGGCGCCGCATAGCTTTCCATCAGCGCCCGTACCTCATCCGCCGACATCGACGACAGGTAAGCAAGCTGTTCTTCCGACAGGGTGGACGGGTCGATGCCCATCTCTTCCAGAACTGCAAGGCTGTCGCTCTGGGCAGGCTGTTCATTGCCGCCCTGCTGGGACTGTGCCGCCTCAGCGACCTGCATCCATTCAGCCTCGGTCATCGTCGCAGGGTCCATTCCCATCGATTCAGCCAGTGGAGACAGGGCAACCTTTTGTTCCTCAGTCAGCACGCTTTCAGCAGCCGGCTGGACGGACGACTGTGCTTCAGTCTGCGGCTGAACGGCGTCGATGACCCGCTGCCATTCAGCCTCGGTCATTGTCGCGGGGTCCATTCCCATCGACTCAGCCGTCGGTGAAAGCGCGATCTTCTGCTCATCGGTCAGCGGCAGCTGATAAACAGGTGCCGACGGCTGCTGGATTTCAGAGGTTTCCGATTCCGGCTCAGACACTGGCTCGCTGGCGGTCTCTTCACCAAATTCCTCAGCAGGCTGTTCTTCCGGCTCTTCTGTCCGGGCAGCCTCAAACGGCTTGCCGGTCAGGATATCGGTTTCAGGGTCAGCCTTCTGTGCCGCAACGACTTCCGAATCATTTGCAGTATTGATCAGATATTCGGTCAGCGCGTGGGTATAGCCGATGCCGCCCGAAACGCTGCCGGAACGCTCTGTCTCACGGACTACGCCGGTGATCCGCAGCTGTATTCCGTTCTCAACTGCTTTTGCAACAAAATCCTCGTCCTCACGGTTATCGGTCCATACGCCGTCACCGTCGCTGTCGTCAAACAAATCACAGGAAGGCACGACAGAAAAGGTCTTGCCAATCCATTCTTCATAACTGAAAGTCAGGTTTTCGGTCACAAATGTTTCTCCCGAATCCGGGTTCATCATCTGTTCGACTTCCGACAGCGGCTTGATTCCAAGGGTATACAGGGTATAATCGCTGATCTCGTTGTTGGGGCTGATGATCAGCACCGCTTCGTCGTAATCCTCCGGCCAGGCGCCCGACAGCAGTTCATAGGACGCGTCCCGCAGGTCTTCATTTTCCCGCAGTTCGGTGAAAACATTGTAGCTGTCGGAATATGCCGACATCAGCGGATTGACGCTGAGCAGCTCGGACATGCCCATCTTGTCAACGACCAGGCTGGGGTTGACCTGCTGGATGGAGCCATCCTCCAGCGTAGTATAGACCATCGGCGTGACACCGTAATAATAGGTGATCTCGTTGGCATACTGCATGACCGTCTCTTCATTTTCGGTCAGGTAATCCTTGAACGCCGAAAGGTTGTTGGTCTGGACCTCTGCCTGCATCAGCTCGGTCATATCGCCCATCATATTGCTGGAATAGATTTTGTCCAGGTCATGTTCCTCCGACTGGTGCATCTGGGAAGCAGACGCCAGCATCGAAGTCAGATCGACAGTGCTCGCCTCCAGCTGAATCGGGTAGGAGGCAAGGGTATCTTCCTGCACACCGTCGATATACTCCTGTACGCCGTTTGACAGCGACAAAATGAGCGCAATACCGATGATACCGATCGAACCGGCAAACGAGGTAAGGATCGTCCTTCCCTTTTTGGTCATCAGGTTGTTAAGAGAAAGCGAAAGCGCCGTCCCAAACGACATCGAGGTCTTCTCATTGGAGATAACCGCCGGCGGCTGTTCCGCTCCGGGATCATAAGGGTCAGAATCGCTCAGAATCTGACCGTCCTGCATCCGGACGATACGGGTTGAATACGTTTTTGCAAGTTCCGGGTTATGGGTGACCATAATAACCAGCTTATCCCGCGAAATCTCCCGCAGGATATCCATGATCTGTACACTGGTCTGGGTATCCAGTGCGCCGGTGGGTTCGTCGGCAAGCAGGATATCCGGATTGTTGACCAGTGCACGGGCAATCGCAACACGCTGCATCTGTCCGCCGGACATCTGGGAAGGACGCTTGCGGAGCTGGTCGCCAAGACCAACCTTCTGGAGCGCTTCGGCGGCACGTCTGCGCCGTTCAGCTTTGCCGACGCCGGAGAGCGTCAGGGCAAGCTCGACGTTTGCAAGCACCGACTGGTGCGGAATAAGGTTGTAGCTCTGAAAGACAAAACCGATTCTGTGGTTGCGGTAGCTGTCCCAGTCGCGGTCACGGAATTCACGGGTGGAGCGTCCGTTTATGATCAAATCACCGCTGGTGTACTGGTCAAGACCGCCGATAATGTTGAGCAGGGTCGTTTTTCCCGAACCGGATGGACCCAGTATCGAAACAAACTCTGTTTCCCGGAAGGAGAGGCTGACGCCGTCCAGCGCCTTTACCTGTAAATCTCCGGAAACATAGTTTTTTCGTATTTGGTTAAGTTGGAGCATTTCTTCCATCCTTTCCACTTAAAATACCAGAATATTTTACAACGATTTAACCTTAAATGCAATGAACTGGCTGTAAATCAAAACCGGGAATTGCACATTTTTCCATAAAGATGTATAATAAAACCAGAATCCATATGTATTTTGTATATTATTCTGGAAAGGATGACGCCTGATGTCTGAACCAACCCTTAAAAAACAATTTGAAATCCGTGTCCAGGTAGCTTCCCCTGTCCTGATCGGACAGGACAGCATTTCCGGACGCCGCCAGCTGATCCCAATCCTCTCCGGCACCCTCACCGGCGCACCGGACGGCTGCTTCCCGGAACTGACCGGAACTGTCCTGCCGGGAGGCGTTGACAGCCAGGTCATCCGTCCGGACGGAAAATGCGAACTGTCAGCCCGTTACGGCGTCCGGCTGACAGGCGGAAAATGGGACGGTGCCTCCTTTTATATCGAGAACAACGGCTTTCGCACTGTTCCGGCTGAATATGTTCAGACGGTTCTTGCGGGCGGTTTTGTCGACCCGTCACTCTATTATTTCTGTACGGTTCCGCAGTTTGAGGTTTACGACCGCCGGCTTGAATGGCTCAAGCAGCGGCTGTTTGTCTGCTCGGCGACACGGCTCCCCGACGCTGTTATTCTTGGCTATTATACCGTAGAATAATCTGCTGAAAAAAATTTTCAAAA
>CALWWT010000096.1 GCA_944385325.1 uncultured Clostridia bacterium
TGGAACAGCCGGTGGTATGGAATATCATGCTGACCGCGTGGCAGGCGTTTGCAGGTCCCAAGTGCCGGAACCGGACTTCCTGTCTGGCAGATAAAATGGGGGTTAAGATCGGCGCTGACTGCCTGAATATTACTGATTATCCGAATCATCCTGCCTGCGGAAGACAGTTCGCCTTTGATTTTGAGGGTACGCCGAGCATCCCGGTGAAAGTGATGCAAAACGGCGTGATGACCGGTATGCTGCACCATCTGGACAGTGCCGCAGCCTTTTCGGTGCCGTCTAACGGACGCGCCGGACGCGCGCCGCTGCTGACTTCCGGTATCCCGAATCAGCATACGGTCACACCGGCAATCTGGGTGGTCGAGCCTGGGAACTGCACCAAAGAACAGCTGATCGATCAGCTGGGCGACGGCATCCGGATCACCGATTCTTACGACCCGTTCCACTCGCTGGATATCTCGTCTGGGCATTTTTCGATCCCATGCCGCGGCATCCTGTATAAGGACGGAAAACCGGTCAAAAATATCGCTTCCATTGCGATTCACGGCACACTGGAAGAGCTGTTCAGGTCGGTGGTCGCGGTTGCGGATGACCTGATGATCTCGCCCTTTATCATGACCCATGCCTATTGTGTCGGCGCGCCTTCGATGTTGGTCAGTGATCTGGTTGTAAGCGGGAAATAAATGGCTGTTTGACAGGATTCTTGACGTATTTTTAGGATTGTGTTATAATCAGCTATAACAGTATATGCAGTGGTATCCAATGCCCTGGCGCCGATCGGGCTTTAAGACCAGCCGGGATTTTCCGGGCTGGTCTCTTTGTGTCAGGGAATATGCCGCAGGTCGGCAATAACATAAAACAGGGTGGTTGTATGAAAGAAAAACTGGCGGATAGTGTGTATGGGAAGATTCGGGAGGCGATCATCAGCGGGTCGCTTTCTTCTGATGAACTGATTCAGGAGCAGGGTGTAGCCGACCAGTACGGTGTCAGTAAGATCACCGCGCGGGAAGTATTGCAGCGGCTGTGCCATGACCATTATCTCAAAAGCCTGCCGCGCAAGGGATATCTGATTCTGGAAATCAGTCCGGCGCAGCTGAATATGATTCAGAAGGTGCGTTTTCAGGTTGAAGCGCTTGCATTGCGGGAGATCATACGGCACTGTTCTGACGCTGAGATCGACCAGCTCGAGGCAATTCTGGATACACCTGCGTCCAGCCAGTATGACCCTTATGCGACGGTCAACTCGAATTTCCATCTGCAGCTTGCACGGTTGAGCAAAAACCCTTATCTGTATGATACCTTACATACCTTTATCGGCTCGGTCTGCCGGTATGCGATGACCAACGGCGCGTCTATTATCACCCAGGTGGACGACCCGCATCACCGCCAGATTGTTGAAGCGCTCCGCAAGCGGGATATCGAGCTTGCAGTCGAGGAACTGCGCCTTGACCTCCAGCTTTCCCGGGACGAATTGTGATATAACAGTTAAAATAGGTTCTATCATAAAAGTTGGGGTAAGCAGACCGCCATTGCCGCACAATCTGCGGCAATGGCTAGATTTTTTGGGGAAGGTTGCGCGCAGAGCGCGCCCAGGGCACGGTTCGCTGCGCGAACCATCCGCCCTGAACCTACTATAAAGTTTTCCACTTCATTTCAGTGTCAAGTTGATGAAAGGTTTACCCCAACTATTGACAAAGAACCTTAAAATAACAGCACCCGCAAATCCAGGACGGATTTGCGGGTGCTTTGCTGTTATGAGAAATTCCTTTCAGGAAGCCAGTCCGGCTTCTCTGGCGGCTTTCAGAAGCCGCTGAAGTGCCTTTTCAATCTCGACGGTCGGTGTGGCAATATTCATCCGGCAGAATCCTCTGCCTTCTTCGCCGTACTCGGAACCATGGTTGGTCTGAATCTGTGCTTTTTCTTCCAGCAGCTGGAACAGCTGTTCATCGCTCAGTCCCAGTCCTCTCCAGTCGACCCAGATGGTAAAGGTGCCTTCCTGCGGGGCAACCCGGACAGAAGGCAGATACTGGCGGAAAAATGCACGGATAAGGTCGCCGTTTTTGAGCACCAGCTGATTGACAGCCCGGTTCCATTCTCCGTCGCTGTTATAGGCGGCGAGAACCGAGGTATAGGCGATCGGGTCGATACTGCCGTAGTGGTCGCGGTTGCGCTGGGTGGTGAAAGCTTGACGCAGTGCAGCGCCGGGAATCAGGTTGTTGGCGTGATTGACGCCGGTGAAGTTGAAGGCTTTCCCAAGACCGGTGCAGCTGATGGCGATTTCCTTTGCCGCGTCAATGGCTGCAAAAGGGACGACCGGTTCATCCAGAAAACAAAACTCAGCATAGATTTCATCGCTGAATACAACCACATTGTGCTTGACGGCAAGCTCTGCCAGCCGTTCCAGTTCCTCCCGTTTCCAGACCGTTCCGGTCGGGTTCTGGGGATTGCACAGCACCATCAGCGTGACATCCGGCAGTGCCATCTTGCTTTCCAGGTCATCAAAGTCCATCTCGTAGTGGCCGTCTTCCCGCAGAATCAGCGGGTTATCAAGCGGTACACGTTCATTGCGGATGATCGCCTGATCGTACCGGTCGTATACCGGACGCTGGATCAGCACCCTTGCACCGGGCTTTGTAAAGGCGCGGATGGCAATCGACAGCGAAAAGATGGTTCCAAGCGCCGGGACGATCCAGTCGCTTTCGATTTCCCAGTTCCGCATCAGCTTCATCCACCGCTTGACCGCGTCCTGATAGGGTTTGTCGCACAGGGCAAAACCGAAGATCCCGCAGTCGATCCGTTTCCTGAGCGCATCCAGAATACACGGAGCGGTTGGAAAGTCCATCTCGGCGGCCATAAAGGACGGGAGTCCTTTTTCAAGCAGCCGCGGGTCGGTCATCGAATCCCGCAGGCTGCCCTGCATCCGGCGGTCGACAATGGTTTCAAAATCGAATTGTTCAGACATTGCGTCTTCTCCGTTTCAAGTGATGTATAGAGCCTGTTTACAGGTTATGACAGGCGGCATAATGCCCGGGAGACACCTCGGTGAAGGCAGGCTCTTCCTGCCGGCAGCGAGCGGTAGCACGAGGGCAGCGTTCACAGAACCGGCAGCCCGGTTTGGGATTGATCGGACTGGGAACTTCGCCCTGTAAGTGTGCCGGCTGATGGGTACGGCAGTATTCCGGGTCGGGAACCGGTACGGCGGAAAGCAGACCGACGGTATAAGGGTGCGCCGGATGGCTGTACAGCTCGGAAGTGATGCCGTATTCGACCATCTTGCCAAGGTACATGACGGCGGTATGGTCGGCGATATGCCGTACCATCGAAAGGTCATGCGTAATGAACAGATAGGTCAGGTCCATATCCCGCTGGAACCGCATCAGCATGTTGACCACCTGCGCCTGGATGGATACGTCCAGTGCCGAGATTGCCTCGTCGCAGATCAGGAAATTCGGGTCAAGCGCCAGTGCGCGCGCGATGCCGACTCTCTGCCGCTGACCGCCGGAAAATTCATGCGGAAAACGGTTGGCGTGTTCCTTGCTCAGTCCGACCAGCTCCAGCAGTTCCAGCACCCGTTCCCGGCGTTCTGCCTTATTGGGGAACAGCTTATGGATCAGCAGCCCTTCCTCAATGATCTCGCCGACGGTGAAAAAGGGGTTCAGCGAGGCGTACGGGTCCTGAAAGACCATCTGCATCCGCCGGGTCATCTGTTTCCAGTCGCTGCCTTTAAGATGGGAAATATCCTCACCGTCAAACCGGATGGTTCCGCCGTCCGGTTCATACAATCTCAGGACGGTGCGTCCGACAGTCGTCTTGCCGCAGCCGGATTCACCGACAAGACCAAGCGTCTCACCGCGGGCGATGGAAAAGCTGACATCGTCCACTGCCTTGAGGATCTGTTTTTTGCCGGCAGTGAAATATTTTTTCAGGTGCTCGACCTGGATGAGCGGCGTCTGTTCCTGAGCGGCAGATACCACAGGTTTTGCTGACTGTGTCATGCGTTTTCCTCCTTTCCCCGGACAGATGCTCTTCCGACCGGCGGTGCAACGGCAGGCGCCCGGCTGTCCATCAGCCAGCAGCGGACCGTATGCCCGTCGTCTGCCGTGAAAGTATCGGCGTCCATCTTCTGGCAGGCAGTCATCGCGTAGGGGCAGCGTGCCGCGAATGCGCAGCCTTTGGGCGGCGCAAACAGGTCGGGCGGTGAACCGGGAATGCTCATCAGTTCGGATTTTGCGTTGTTGCTGCTCTGGGCAACACTCGGCATGGAACCCAGAAGTCCCCAGGTGTACGGGTGGCGCGGATTGTAGAAAATCTGGTCGGCAGTGCCCGATTCGACGATCTTTCCGGCATACATGACCGAGATACGGTCTGCCATCTGGGCGACGACGCCAAGGTCGTGGGTGACCAGAATAATTGCTGTTCCGGTCGTATTTTTCAGGTCGTTCATCAGGTCGAGGATCTGCGCCTGCATTGTGACGTCCAGTGCGGTCGTCGGTTCGTCGGCAAACAGGATCTTCGGGTGGCAGCACAGCGCCATTGCAATCATGACCCTCTGCCGCATACCGCCCGACATGGTGTGCGGATAACGGCGGTAGCATTGCTCAGGGTTGGGAAGACCGACCTTGCGGAGCATGTCGATGGCGATTTCCTTTGCCTCGGCACGGCTGACATGCTGGTGCTTGATGATGCCTTCACAGATTTGACGTCCGACCCGCATGGTCGGATTGAGGCTGGTCATCGAGTCCTGAAAGACCATTGAAAATTCCTTGCCGCGGTAGGATTCCATTTCCTTGTCGGTCTTGGCTGTAAGGTCAGTTCCTTCATACAGGATCTGACCGGATTTGATGCGGGAAGGCGGCGAAGGAAGCAGACCCATGATCGTCTGCATACTGACGCTCTTGCCGCAGCCGGATTCGCCGACGATCGCAAGCGTCTCGCCTGGGCTGAGCGAAAAGCTGACGCCGCGGACTGCCTGTACCTCGCCGGCATAGGTATCAAAGGATACGGCAAGGTCCTTTATTTCCAGAATTGGTTGTTTCATCACAAATACCTGCCTTTCTGCATCAGTCACGGAGATGGGGGTCCAGGGCGTCACGCAGGCTGTTGCCGAAGAGGTAGAACGCCAGAATGGTCACGCTGATCAGAACGCCCGGGATAAACAGCTGATACGGATACAGACGGTAAAGGCTGGAACCGGTCTGCGCCAGCTGACCCCAGGAGGTCATCGGCGACTTGATGCCCAGACCGATAAAGCTCAGGTATGCTTCGGTGAAGATCGCGCCGGGAATGGCAGCGGTAATGCTGACGACCTGCTGACCGAGGATGTTGGGCAGGATGTAGCGGAAAATCTGCCGCATCGGCGATGCGCCCTGCGCTTTTGCGGCAAGGATAAACTCACGGTTTTTAAACTGCAAAACGCGTCCGCGGACAAAACGTGCGGCACCCATCCAACCGACGACCGCGATCGTCACAATGATTGCCATCGGTCCGGAACCAAGCACCAGCATCATCAGCGTGATGTATACCAGCTGCGGGATACATACGCCGACATCGATGATCCGCATGATGAGCATATCTACCCAGCCGCCGAAGTAGCCGGAGATGCCGCCCAGGAAGATGCCGACGATCTGCGGTGCAATCGCGCCGCCCAGACCGATCAGCAGCGAAACACGGGCACCAATCCAGACTCTTGTCCAGAGGTCGCGTCCCAGCTGGTCGGTGCCGAACCAGTGTTCGGCACTCGGCGGAAGATTGATGGCCTGAAGGTTATTGGTTTCGTAATCATAGGGCGAAAATATCGGGGCAAAAATTGCCAGAATGACCATAATCCCGATAATCACAAGGCTGCACATCGCGACCTTGTCCTGACGGATGCGGCGCAGTACGTCTGCCCAGTAGCTGACGCTCGGACGGACGATTGCGTCGGTCTTGCGGGACTCCTCCGGAATAGAGACAAAGTCCTGTGCGGTCAGCTGTGCCGCGGCGGAAAGGTTTTCATTCATTTCTAGTGCACCTCACTTTACAACACGGATACGCGGGTCGACCAGACCGTAGACGAGGTCAAAAATAAAGTTCGCCCCAACGACAAAGATACCAAAGAATACCGTCAGCCCCAGCGTCATGGTATAATCCAGGCTGGTGACCGACTTGACAAAATGGGCGCCGATTCCCGGAATGGTGAAAATCTGCTCAACAACAAATGAGCCCATCAGGATGCTGACGATCTCCATGCCAAGGTTGGGGATCAGCGGAATGATTGCATTGCGGATCTGGTGCCGCCAGATGATCATCGGAGAAGAAAGCCCCTTTGCCTTTGCGGTCTTGACATAGTCTTCCGAAATGACTTCCAGCATCAGCGTCCGCATCGTCCGGGTACGTCCGGCAATACTGCCGAAACTCAGCGTCAGGGTCGGCAGTATGGTGTATGCAAAGCTCTTCCACTGTGCAACCGGCAGCCATTCCAGCTTGATTGCGAAGACATACTGCAAA